>JAHXHU010000110.1:20731-23437 GCA_025656375.1 Candidatus Thiodiazotropha sp. (ex Ustalcina ferruginea)
TTCATCGATTTCCACCGAGACCTTGGCTGGGTGGTTGAGGGTGAAGTGGCAACTATTGCCCTGTATGCGGGTCTGGATGTTGAGCGCCTGGGGAACTACTACACAGGTACGGATGGTGTTGCCGTCGAGACGGCTGGCCTCGATATCAACGCTGCCTTCAAATGAAAAGGTGGTCCAGTGGTTGGCTGCTTGCATGTAATCGAGGGTGCCAGCCCAATTGGGATTGGCGTCATTATCGCTCTGATAGACAAAGGAACTGTGGGTAGATGCATTCTGTGAGAGACGAACGGCGAAACGATCGGACATGAACTGATCCTGGATCGCCTGGGTTGCCGGGTAGATGGTGAGTGAAGCGGAATTCGCGGTGGTGCCGGCCTCGTTGACAAAGATACGGTGGGTGGCGGATTCGACGGTCAAACCCTCATTGTCGACGGCGACGGCATGGATGTCATGACTACCGACAGTCGCTCTGGTCCAATCGAAGAGAAAAGGACGGGACGCGTCGGCACCCAGTAGAGCGCCGTTTTCGTAGAATTCCACATGCTGAACCGAACCGTCGCTATCCGATGCACTCGTACTTAACCGAATGTTGGTCCCCTCAACATAGTTGGCATTATCTCCAGGAGAATCCAGCGTGATGGTGGGTCTTACCTCTGGCGCCGGTTCCGAAACCGATGGTGCTTCTGGGTCTGGGTCGTCCTCGTTGACAAATATGCGGTGGGTGGCGGATTCGGCCGTCAAGCCCTCATTGTCAATGGCGACGGCATGGATGTTATGGCTGCCGACAGTGGGATTTCTCCAATTAAAAGCATAAGGACTGGATGTGTCGGTGCCCAGTAGACGGTCATTTTCGTAAAAATCCACCTGCAGAACTGTGCCATCGCTATCCGATGCACTCACGCTAACCAAAATGTCGTTACTCACTGGATAATCGGCGTTGTCACTGGGTGAAGATAGGGAGATGGATGGCCTTACATTCGGCGTGGATTCCGAAACAGATGGTTGCGTGGTTGATATTATTTCTATACTGGGAGCGCTGTCGCCTGGCGCTGCGTTGTTGGATCCTGCCTTGTTGGATCCCGAGTTGTTGGATACTGCGTTGCTAGCTATTGTTGTGTTGTAGGCGGCTTCGTCGGCGACATCACTGCCAAGATAGTTGTTGCTATCTTCAACGCATGCATTGAGCAACACTGTAAAAAAGATCGCAAACTTTCCGAGCGTGCCTTTCGAATAAACTCTTAGTGACTGATTTCTTCGCATGGTACCCATTCCCGCTAGGTTCGTCCTTAATAGCGTTTTCGACGAAAAAAATAAGAGCTTTACGATGGACTTCACAAATTTGAAGGAGGGATTCAGCATCAAAGGGGGGATGACGGCAAATTGTGATGGCTATCCATAATTGTCGATGGTGGTTACAAGCCAACGCGACCGCCTCAGTGGCCTCAGACTGTACCGAAGACAGGGCTGCAAAGACGAAAATCTCACGGAATGCCGGTGAGAATAGCATTAGTTGTAAAACAAACTACGTCGTTTCTCCCTGAGCTATCATTTCTTACGCGGTCTGCGATACTAATTCCTAATATCTGTGTATCCATGTGCCGAGCTGCGTCACGCTGTCCCGGTATATGTTGACACCGTATGTCGGATAACCTACTATTTTCATCTAGTTATAGCCAAGATTGATTAGACCCTGCAAGCTGGCCTTATCACAGAAAATATTCAATGTTTTAAAGTGCTTGAGGGTGTATCTGGTCTCTGAGGAACCAGCGGAAAAATCAGCGGGGTGTTTCTATGAAAAATTTCGCCTGGGTGGGGTTGTTGCTGATCTCGTCGATTGCCAGTACAACGACTGGCGCTGTCAATATCGACCATAATTATAATTTCGGCGGTGAGGTTGGCAAATCAATCGTTTCCGAGGTTGAAATGGGGGGAATGCGTATTGGTAAGCATATGCCTGTATCAAACAAGGGTGGGCTTATCGATAGCAGGTTTTCAGCCAAAAAGGCCAAGAGAGACGTTAGTGTTAACTTCATTGGCAAATGGCGCGTGGTTGTGAACAAGATTGATGATCTGAAAAGTGCGCCTGTGGAAGGGGCATTACTCCACGTTATGGATCCCCCGTCCTTAAGAGGCCGTGTGGATACTCTGCTGGGTGAGGGTGACCGTAGGAAAAGTTATTACGAACGGCGCGAGTACTTGAATCAGCGAATCGGCAAGTGGCGTTTCGATGCCAGACATGTTGCGCCTGTCCCGGAGCCGGAGATCTATGCAATGCTAATAGTTGGCGCGGGGTTGGTAGGAGTTATGAGTCGTCGTCGGCGTAAATCCGCTTCATAACACTTTTCACGGTATTGGCATCATTACGCTCCCTTACAGTCGGGACGTCTGATGATACTGCGGTACGCAATCAACCGTAGGGGTATATTTTTACATTATGCCTGATCGTGGACTGTTACCGTGGATCGGTAGATGCACATATATCATGCGGATCCGGAATCAATCATTTTCCTCGTACGTATTGTTTTCACGATGCGAGTCTGCAGATTACTGCAAACGGTCATATTGTTGCTTTTGGTGCCTGCGATTGAGGCGTCACCCCAAAGCTATGGGCTGAAGCCATATATACAGACGGGTTTTGTTTCCGACAACAATTTGTTCCGGCTCTCAGGCCCATCTGAATCGATGGCCCTCCTGGGTACTTCTGAC
>JAHXHU010000037.1 GCA_025656375.1 Candidatus Thiodiazotropha sp. (ex Ustalcina ferruginea)
GAGCAGCTCTCCACGTGGCAGGCCTGTTTCACCCGCATAAAGCGTGACCCTGGTATGCCTCCCCCAGACTTGGTTGACATGACTCCATAGGAGTATTTCAATCAGGTTGGCGGTAATCTTTACGGGGCGCTGCTCAATCAGATCTAGCTCGTCTATTTTGCCTCGATAGAGCATCCATGCCAGCTCTCCGTCCCGTGTTGGTTTATGGTAGAGCGTCAGCTGTTCTTCTGAGAGGTTCTTGGATATGCCCGGATTGATATGATCGATCTTCCCGGGACGATGGTCGAGAGCGGTGTAGAGTTTTCGGCCCAACAGATTAAGTTCATGTGGATCAATATGACTCTCTTTGGCGTACTTACGGGCAAAATCTGTCAGTAACCTGTAGCTGCGCGTCAACACACCCACCAGTGCATTTCGCTCCTTGATGACGCGATCAATCTTCCATTCTGCGCGGGTATCGAGCATCTGCAATTGAATCTGCCCCCAACCCCATTGACGGGTCAACTTGAGCATCGCCTGAATACGCCAATTTTCACTGTCTCGGGCCTGAGTTAACCGCTCACCGACCTTGAAATAGAAACAGCGACGCGCCAATTCAAGCCGGTCTTCATCCTCGTTATCCAGCAGATACTCCTCAACTCTCTGGTAGAGCAGGATATAGGCATCGAGCTTATCGATATCGTTCTCTCCAGCATAGATCGACTGCTTCGCCTGTTGTGCCAGCCACTGCGGTTGAGGATAGTTATGGCTGTAGGCCTCCATCAGAAAGATCTTCAGGATCGATTTGTAGGGGGAGTCTATACCTTTATACAGCTGCCACAAGGCGGCAGCACCGAAAAACTCACCTGCCTGGACATGGTCAAGCCCCCCAAGATCAAAAATCTCAGCGGCTTTGATAAAGCGGTTGGACAGGAGATTATCAGCATACGACCGATAGTCATCCTCATGCTCAGGCGGAACCAACCACCATAGAGGGTAACGACCTGCTAGCAGAACTGCGCTGCGATAGAACTCTTCAAGCAGTAGATTATGTTGCGTTGTACCGCTGCTCTCATGAGATAGCTTGGATTTTTCTCCTTTACGAAAACGTTCCGGGTCAACGAGAAAGATGTGTAACTCCAGATCCAATTCTGCAGCGCTTTTCTCAATCCCTGCCACCTTTTGCTGCAATAGCTGACGTTGCGCTGGCTTCAGGGTGGGATCGTGAATGAGCCACAAATCGAAATCACTGCCGAATGACTGACCTATCGTGCCAGTGCTACCCATCAGGTAGAGTCCATGGATACGGTAAACGCGTTGAGCACGCTTCTTGTACTCAAAGCTGCGACTGAGCTTTTTTGCCCCATCCAGGGCCTGCCTGGAAGGACTGTAATCTGAGATGCCGGTCGGTGTTTTGCTACTGACAAATCCCGGTAACATGGGATGATTGATATGTAGCAGCAAAGGAAGAAGTGCCAGGAACTCTTGCTGGCTTGGCCGCAACTCCGCCTGAATGCGCCTTAAACGTTCACGATGCAGATTCATGAAACGTTGACGTACGGCGTTCAGCTCCTTACGGCTTATACCCTCGTCAAAGCTGATGACTTGCGAGTCGGGCATTAAATCTAGTACCGGTCGTTAACCACTTTGCAGAGGCTACATAGGGTTGAGTGAAAAGTGTTCATAGGTTTCTCCAAGCCTATCTACCTTCCGGTAAGGTGCTTCAGGGAAATTGGCATATTTGTAGCTAGATAAGCAAGGATTGCAATGATCTGCCTGAGCACCTCGCAATCTCACTGTCGGGCTTTTTAGTTACGATGCCATCGATCAGAGTGGTTCGAGTGTTCGGTCAATCAATCGCTGCGGATCATCACCTTTCGCCCAGCCCGCTACACTGATCTGTAGATCAGGCACTGGATACTCACCAAGCTCCTGCAGGACACCGTCGCGACACTCATCCACAATCTGTTGCAACAGCTTCTCCCCGTCCTCTTCACTCGTCTCCGGCATCAACAGCAGAAAAAGTTGATCTTCATATCGACCGATAACATCGGCCCAGCGTAATCGTTCACGCAGATATTGAGCCATCACCAAAACAGTATTATCTGGCAATGACTGGTCCGTTTGGCCGGGATGACTTAGCCGCATGGCACCCAGGGTCAGTAGATTCCCATAGCGACGACTGCGGGTAACCTGTGCATTCAATGCCTGTATAGTAGCGCGCCGATTGGCCATACCGGTCAGCTCATCGGTAATGGTGAGATCCTCAACCTGCTTGCGCAATTGATCGCTTTCCTGCTGCGCCAGAATCATTGGGCTGATATCCTGATAGAAATGCAGACGCAGATGGGTGTTCTCTCCATCCGCCACTTCACACACTTCCCGTTGCAGCCATCGCTCGCCGTCACCGTTCAACGACAGATGCAGCATATCGGTCTCATCAAACAGAGCATGCAGACCCTCAGGTAATGAACGTTTGTTTTTACCAACGATTTCATCACCAGGCAGATCGAGCATCGCCTCAAGGGCTGGATTCATCCATCGAATACAGACATCACTATCGATAGCCAGCATACCGGTGGGACAGACATCAAAGAGTTGTTGGTTGAAACTGATTTCGGCCATGATTCGATTCTCTCACTATCATCCTGACTGCAGCCACTAGGACTACCCCTTTTTTCATCATGCAGCATGCTGACTCAGCAGCGCTCCACTTCACAATAAATGAGCGGCCGGTCACGTCATTTCTTTAGCCCAATCAGTGTGTAAGGCAACCCTTGATTAGACCGCTAAACGGATTCAATAAAATGACGCTAACTATATGAATAATAATCATATTATTAGACAATGCCCGTCCTGAGAGAAAATATAGGGAAGTTTGATTCCAATTATCAGTTATAAACAGCAGTAATACGCCAATGTGTACCCTGCAGGCTGAGATGGGCATGAACCGGCTTATTATCCCAGTCACCTATGCGTAGCAAAAGCCTGTCCGGTCCATCATAAAAGGCGTATGTCATGCGATCTAAAAAACCTCCCTGTTCAGGATTTCGATTGTGTACCCGTAATTGTGTAACAACCCAGCTGATATCGACCATCTGCTCGACGGCATCACCGCCCAAGCGTTGTATCCCGTTCTGTAACCAGTCGATGAAACCGTTAGAGACATCTCCGATGGAGCTTTTAACGTTCTTGTTAAGCTTACGTTTGATCTGTTCCCTCACTGCCTCTACATCAATCAGCTCAGTGAGTGCCTGTTGGTCATTCTGCTGTAGCGCCTGATCAAGTCGATAGACAATCGTATAGGGCCAGATCAAAAAGGCTATGGCGATAAGTATGACGACTGCAAAGAAGGATTTCATATCAATACAGGGGAGTGTCCTGAATTAAATCAGGCAATACAGACAGTAAAAATCAGGTGGGATTGTACAATACCACAATCCCAACAATACTCATTCAGTCTCTTGGTCTGCGCGGTGGACGTTCTTCACGAGGCTTGGCCTCATTGACACGCAGGTTTCGGCCTTCAATCTCTTTCTCATTCAAGGACTCGATTGCGGTCTCAGCAGCACTTGCATCAGCCATCTCGACAAAACCAAATCCTCTTGATCGGCCGGAAAATTTATCCATGATGACATTGGCGTTGGAGACTTCTCCGAACTCAGCAAACAATTGACGCAGCTCGTCATCCTTAACGCTCCAGGGCAGATTTCCTACATAGATATTCATCTTCAGTTCTCAACATAACGTGCAGGTACCCAATTCACGCGATCAAATAACCCACTGCACAAATCATTCGAAAGCGAATTCCAAACGCTGATCCCATTATCTAGGAGCCTGTCGGATTATGGAACCGAGATTAGAATCTAAAAAAAAGACTCCTTGAGGTGACACTTTAGCCTGTTTCATCGCTTTGTACAGCCTCGAGTTGCTCACTTACCTCCAACCAGCGTTGTTCGCAATCATCCAGTTGTCGATCGATATCGGCCTTTTCACTAAGCTGCTGTTTCAACTCTTGTTTACGTGAGGGGTCGTAAAGTGCATTATCACCCAGTATCTGTTCGATTTCCTGCTGTCTGTGTTGAAGTTTTTCCATCTTTCGTTCAAATTTAACCAGCTCATTCCGCAATGGCTGCACGCGCTTGCGGCATGCCGCCTGCTGGCGTTTTCTGTCCTTTCTAGCTATTGCGGTATGCACACCCTGCGGTTGACTCAAGCTGGCATCACTTTCACCGCACTGGTTACGCCGCTGCCCGGTGAGCCAGGCTGGATACTCATCCAATGAGCCGGGGAATGGCTCAACCTTTCGGTCATATACTAACCAAAAATCATCTGTGGTAATACGTAATAGGTGGCGGTCGTGAGAGACAATAACCATGGCCCCCTGGAAATCCTGCAAAGCCTGACCTACAGCATAACGCATCTCGAGATCGAGATGATTGGTCGGCTCATCGAGCAGCAACAGATTGGGACGCTGGTAGACCAACAGAGCAAGCACCAACCTGGCCTTTTCTCCACCGGAAAACGGGGCCACTGGCTGCAGTGTCTGATCAGCATGAAAACCAAAGCCCCCTAGATAGTTACGCAGGGATTGCTCGCTCGCCTGACTATCCAGACGCTGTAGATGAAGCAGTGGCGCTGCATGCGGATCGAGCTGTTCCAACTGATGTTGTGCAAAGTAACCGATGCGTAGCTCCTGAGCCGGTACACATTCACCGCTCAGCGGCTCGATTTCACCGGCCAGCAACTTGATCAGGGTCGATTTTCCAGCACCATTTGGACCGAGCAAGCCAATCCGGTCTCCAGGCTCAAGATTAAATCGAATATTTTCAACAACAGCCTGACCATCATAACCGACAGCGATCTCATCGAGTTGCAGCAGTGGATGCGGATTCTTCTCCGGCTCAGGGAAGCTGAAATGGAAGGGGGAGTCCACATGAGCAGGACCGATCAGCTCCATCCGCTGCAACGCCTTCAAGCGACTCTGGGCCTGGCGCGCCTTGGTGGCCTTGGCACGAAAGCGATCCACATAACTGCGAATGTGGGCAATCTCACGTTGCTGTTTTTCATATTCGCCTTGCTGATTGGCCAATCGGGCAGCACGGGTCTGTTCAAAGCTGGAGTAGTTGCCTGTGTAGAGTTTGGCCTGTTGCTGCTCCAGGTGGACAATGTGATCGGTGACCTGATCAAGAAAGTCCCGGTCATGTGAGATCATCAGCAGGGTGCCGGCATAGTTGCGTAGCCAAGACTCTAACCAGATCACTGCGTCCAGATCGAGATGGTTGGTCGGTTCATCGAGGAGCAGTAGATCGGAGCGACACATCAATGCCTGTGCCAGATTGAGACGTATCCGCCAACCACCCGAAAAATGGCTGACCGGTCGCATCTCATCCTCAGTGGAAAATCCCAGTCCATGCATGAGCTCGCCAGCACGGGCATTGACTGTGTAGCCATCGGCGTTATGTAACGCTTCATGCAACCTGGCCTGGGCTGCCCCTTCACCAGAGATTTCGGCTTCAGCCAACGCTGCCTCTATCTGCCGCAGTGTGTGATCGCCGTCGATGACATAGTCGATTGCTGGTCTTGATAGTGCCGGGGTTTCCTGCGCCACATGAGCAATCTCAACTCTTGGTGGCAGTACAAGGTGCCCTTCATCGGACTGCAGCTCTCCCAATATCAGACTAAAAAGACTCGATTTACCGCTCCCATTACCACCGGTAATACCAATCTTCCATCCTGCATGCAGGATAAAGTCTGCCTCCTGGAAGAGGAGCTTACTGCCCCGTCGAAGTGAGAGATGATCAAAGTGAAGCATATCAGTGTCAGAATTTTCGCAGCGCTATCCTTTCGGTCTGGCCCTGCCGGTCCAGCACGATATATTCCGGGTTTATCTCCTGTATCATCCAGCTACCCAATAAATCGCCGATATGCAGGGTCTGACTCTTCTTTATTTGCTCATCGAAGATCAGTGCTGATGGTTCGAGCTGGTCGGTCAGAATAATACCCAGCAGACGAAACTTCGGTAATTGCTGGTTAGTGCCAGTTGCTGCCGGATCCTTCATCTCGCGTTGAAAACCCTGCCGATCCTCTCTGAAAAGAGTGGAATCTGCAGTGGCCTGATAGGCCTGCTGCTCTTTCAGCCATGTCGATTGATTGATCTGCGATCGATTCTCTGGTGCCACCTTTTGTGGTGCACTTGTGATCAGCAAGGCTTGGTTATATCGTCCAGGCCAGGTCATCCACTCCAGTGCAAGGATCGCCATCAACAAAAGCAGCAGCGTGATGAGGCGTGCTTTCATACCTTCTCTTTCCAAAAGTAGGCATAAATATCAAAACGTATATCAAGACGCTCCTCCATCTCAGGTTTGAGTCTGGTTGGCGCATTAACGGTCAATTGATCGAAGAACAGCTGCGGCTTTCTCACCTCCAGTGCATGCACAATTTTTTGTAGCGCATAACTATCCCCATTCATTCGAACCCGGACAATGATCTTTTCGGTAGCCAGTTCCTGATCCTGTGGTTCCTGCACTAACTGGGTACTCAACGCAACCCCTCCGGCCGACTCAATGACCTCTTTGATCTGCTGCTGCAGACCGGCATAGGCCACACCGGGTGCCTCTCCAGTCAAGTAGTGCTGTTTAATAAAGTCATTCAGTGCCGGTGATACCAGCGCTGCCTGGAGATGCTCTTCCTGTTGGGTGGCACGTAGATAGAGTGCGGTGCGATCTCGGGCCTGCTCTGCAGCCTCTTTGTAACCATCGATCAGTTTCAGCCAAATCCCAGTCACTAAGAGTACAAACAACAGTACGCTACTGAGTAACCCAAGCAGCACCCTATTACAACGTTCTTTTGTCCATACAGGTGCGTTCACTGAACACTCTCCCGCGTCAACTGCATGGTGAGATCAAAGACCTCCTTACCATTGCGCCTGTTCTGAACTACCGGCGACTTGAAACGCACCGCCTCAAACAGGGATGTTCGCTCAAGCAGGGTAATCAACTCCGCTGCCTGGTCAGACTCACCTGTTACATTAACCTGTTCCTGGGAGAGGATAACCCGACGAGTCCAACTCCCCGCAGGAATCACACGGGTCAATTCCAGCAGGACTTCCGACATCGCCAGATAGGATTCTCGCTCACTCGATACCATCCCCACCGCATCACGGCGTTGAGAAAGTTTTTCCTGCAACTGCATAACATCAGCAGCCTTTTTCTGTGCCAACCGCATTGTGCTTTCAAGATCGATAGCGATCTGCCGTTGTTGCCAGATCGGTGTCGAATGCCACCACAAGCAACACCATCAAAGCCACAGACGTCAAGGTATTCAGCTTACCTCCCATGACGCCTGAGCTTTTACCGTTGCGAGGTTTTAAGGTCAATGGAGAGGTATCTCCAAACAGGGTTACCGACTCGATTTCAACAGCCAGCTGATTAAGCAATGCGTACCAGGGATCCAATCTGCTTTTTTGAGCGACAATGAGACGACCCTTTATCCAGCCTTTTTTCTCATCCTGTTCGAGGGGTTTGAAATAAAAATAGACCTGTTCGCTGCTAAACGGTGACAGCCGATCCATCTCATACGAAAGGACATTGCGCAGGTTTCTCTTTGCCGCTAGTGGTAACCGTATATCGCGTATCATGAACAGTTGCGGATCAAGCTCAATCCGGATACGACGCCTGTTGTTTACGGAACAGTTATGCAGGTAGGGTTTAAGCCGAGTCAGGTCGGTATCTGCTGATGGTAATTTGATACCCTTCTGATCCGATGCGGTGTGAAAAATCCCCGATGCCGGAGTAATTGTCAGACGACAACCACTATCACTTGATCGGCCGAAACGACTGGCAAGGCAAGCCATGACAGGATCAATCAACTGATCCCGTAACACCCTACCTACCTCTTGTCCTGCCACGCTATCCAGCACCACTAATCCTCTTCAAATACAGGCCATCTGTCTGGTGAAACGCCGTAGTTTACAGTAACCAACCGTAACCTGCTCCCTGATCGGACTGCTACCGCTTCAGCCAAATATGGAGTCCGCTCTCCGGGGAACTCGACCAGAATGCGGATGCCATCCTGGCTGGATAACATCGTAGATACACCAGCTGTGCCACCAGGAAGAACAAGGTTAAGATTAGAATCACTACTGCTTTTCCTCGAAAGTGTGAGATAGGGTACGAGACGCTTCTGTAGAAGTGGCGTCATACCCAGCACCAAACCGATTTCATCGAGGGTTGTGAACAAGTCGTCTTTCGCTCCATAAGGCTTACCGGCCTGGCGATAGTCTTCATCTTCGGCACCGTTCAATCGATGCAGCGAATCGTTATCGCGCCAGTCGAGGATGGGGCGCCAACCAATCGATCGCGAATTTCATCATCTGCCTCAATGGACAACAGTAATTGATCCAATTGTTGAGCTGTCGCCTGGTTGAGATCCAGACGATCCTGCTCCATCTGTAGTCTGATCACTATTTCGTGCCCGTCGAATCGCCAACTATAGGGTTGACCATCTGCCGTCCAGGCTCGATCAGCATCAGGATCGAAAGCACGGGCTGCGCCATAGTGGAAGGCCGCCTCAGCCAAGGCCCTGGAACGGGTCTGATCCATCTGATGGTGGGTAAGGGTGGATTGGGTATGCACAGATGATGACACTGCGGATACGATGGTCATTAAAAGGACCAGGGTCCAGAGTACCAGTACAAGTACTATGCCTTGCTGTTCCTGTTTCATCTCCGCTGCCCCGTCATCGCTACTACAAGTGGAGGCGTAACACGATCCGGATAGTGCAAACGCAACCGAATCAGTCGTGGTAGTTTCTTTAGCACCTTCCATTCAGTTTGCCATTCGGCAAGTATACCCCGTTGCTGCGATCCATAGTAGTCCAACTCAATATCTGTCACGCCACTTAGCAACTGATGCTCACTATAGGGTAATCCTGAAACCTGCTCATTATCAGGTTGCCAATCCCCACCTAGAGGGTCATGCCAATCGTTACCTTCGACAGGTGCCTGTTCCAGGATATCAGGATGGTAGAGCCAACGCCTGAGTAACAAGTACTTCTCTTCACCATCGCCTACCAGTTCGAGACGAAATAGAGATGCCCCCCCCACACCCGCCTGGGAGGCGGTGGCTCCAACCCAACGAAACGAGTGGTGGGTGCCGGAAAACAGGGATTCTCTTTTCCCTTCTACACCCACGCGCTGGTTGAGCATGCCACTCAAGGTACGGCGCAGGTAGTCAAAGGTCAGTTGTTCACCAGACATGCGTCCGCCCTTTTCAACACTCTTCTGCCAACTGCGGCTCCCCAGGTCTAATCCAGAAAACAGCAACATTAGGATGAGGCTCATCAGTACCAGTGAAATCATCAGCTCCAGTAACGTGAAGCCGCTTGCACTAGAGATTACGTAACGTTGATAGGACATATTGTTTACTGGAACGACCCTCACCCCATGTGACAATGACTGAAATCAGAAATGAGGGATCTTTCAAATAACCGGTCTCGTGTGGATTGGTTTCAATGGTGAGCCGCCACCGGAAGGCATCCCCACTATCACCCTCAAACCCGGAGACCTCGAGCGGGTAGACCGTACCGACTTCTGCCAGTTTGGAACCGGCAATCGTCGCTGCATCGGCATGTTGAGCAGCAATCGAAAGTCCCCGGGTATTGCTGGACAGGGCCTGCATAACAACGCCGAGAGAGATCGCCAGTACAGTGAATGCGACCAGCACCTCCAGCAGGGAGAACCCACTTTGCATCGATGCAACGGCTTTTCGATCAATCTGCAACAGTAACCCTGCCGGTCAACCAATCGACATCTATTTGATAGCGCTTCCCTGAGCCCAGCAGAATGACACGCCCACCACTGGAACTGCCATCGGGAAAAAAACGAATACATCCCTGCCCCTTACCCTGCTGCTCATCATCTGCAGATACCAGGGTCATTTCGCTACTCTCCGGTAGATCATAAGTGCGTTTTCGAGGTGAGATTGCGTAGTGCTTCTGTTGCAGGTCGAGGGTGAACAGGCCCTCGTCACCTTGTGCGATCGACCAGCTTCGGACAAACCGCATCGCATCGGCCATCTCCTGACTAGCCGCTTTGATCTTCAGACCTGGGAGTAAACGATCCATTGCCGGGGGGACCAGCGCCGGCAATCGTCAGGACGACAATCAACTCCAGCAGGGTAAACCCTGTTGAACCTGGCATCCTCAGTTGAGCGCATCTGCACAGTTGCCGATTCACTCCCATCCATTAATATCCCTGGTTTCACCTTCGCCACCCTCTGTACCATCGGCACCGAGAGAGTAGAGATCGTAGTCTCCATGCTCACCTGGAAAACGGTAGGTATAGTCAACGCCCCATGGGTCTTTCGGCAACCTGGGCTTTTTTAAATAGGGACCATTCCAGTTTTCCGCAGCATCAGGTCTCTGTACCAAGGCCTGCAGACCTTGTGCGCCACGTGGGTAGTTGCCCGTATCCAGGCGATAGATATCAAGCGCTGCAGAGAGCTCTTCTAACTGCACCCTGGCTGTCTTACTCTTTGATTCACCCAGTGCATTCATCACCTTGGGACCCACCAGACCGGCAAACATGGCCAGGATCGCCATCACCACCAACAGCTCAATCAAGGTAAAACCGCCGTGGCGGGCTAGATGTAGATTCATGTTCAGTTTCTCTTCATTCCAGTGGGATTTAGGGCAACCTGCCCCATCCAGTTTAGATAGCATTAGGCAACGGCCCTGCCGACTCGTAAGCGGCCATCAGCCCCAGGGAGCCAGAACAATACACAACACTTCCAGACTGACCCTGATAAAAGGATGAGTATTAGAAAGCCAGATCATCAACGCTCAACATTGCCAGCAAAATAGAGATGATTATACCAGCAATAATCAATCCAAGACCCACTATCAGTACAGGCTCAACCAAGGTTAGCAGACGCTGAACAGTCTCCCTCACTTCGCGGTCATAGACATCAGCCACATCGGCCAGCATGGTGCCGATATCACCGGACTCTTCACCAACCTGGAGCATACGAATGGCCAATTCAGGCAACACCCTCTGTTCAATGAGTGGTGCGGAAAGCCCTTTGCCCTGTTTGAGCTTCTGTGCTGCCTGGTCGATGGCCTGGGCGATATAACGATTGTTAAGCACTTCTTGCGACAGGGTGACAGCATTCAGCAGGGTCAAACCATTGTGCAAAAGAGAGGAGAGCGTGCGTGACAATCTCGCCGTCTCTACCTTCAATAAAAGATCACCTGCTAACGGCACCCTCAATAGCCACCGGTCCCAACGATACCGGTTTTCCGTCTTCTCGATCCAGGTTCGGAAAAGTGCAAGGCCAAGCAAGAGAAAAGCCAGCAGCAGCCACCAGTAGTGCTTCAAAAAATCACCTGCCGCGAGTACGACCTGGGTAGGCAGGGGAAGTTCCCGCCCCATATCCTGGAACATCTGGCTGAACTGTGGGACCACAAAGATCAATAGAACCATCACCGAAATCGCGGCAACCACCAATAGAATGGTTGGATAGATCAGTGCTGAACGGACACTCTCTTTCAGTGCCTGTGAGCGCTCCATATAGTCCGTAATACGGTCCAGGGCCTGACCGAGCATACCGCCCGCCTCACCCGCCTTGATCATGCTGATAAACAGCCGCGGGAAGATCTCCTTGTGTTTTTCAAGTGCCCGGGAGAAGGTATTGCCACCCTTGATCGACTCATTCAAGGCGTCGATCACCTCACTCATGGCTTCATCGCTGCTCAATCTCGCCATTAAGGACAACGCCCCTTCCAGAGGCAGCCCCGCTTTCAACAAAGTCGCCAACTCCTTGGCGAAAGATAGAATCTGTTTGTGACCGATTTTTTTACCCTGGGAACCCACCCCATAGCGCAACAAGCCCCTTAGACCGGTAATCCGTTTCACTTGGAGTGGGATCAGCTGATCACGTTGCAGTTCAATAATCACCTGGCGAGTGTCTTCCTCCTCCATTTCCCCCTGCTGTACCTCGCCACTCGCATGACTAGCCTTATAGTGAAACAGGGCCATTACTCATCCTCTTCACTGACCCGCATCAGCTCTTCAAACGAGGTATGTCCTTTCAGCACCTTGGCAAGACCATCCTGATACATGGTGTCCATTCCCTCCTTAACGGCAAGCTGCTGGATCGTCGATGAGTGGGCATGCTGTATCACCTGCTGACGCACTGCCTCCGATATCAACATCACCTCAGCAATATTCATTCGTCCGCTGTAGCCGGTATCTGAGCAGGCATCACAGCCGATTGGCTGGTAGAGCTTCACCGGCTCCCGCCCAGCGACAAGACCCGCATGACGAAAACGTTGTGCGAGTCCCTCATCTGCCATATAGGCTTGCTTACACTGTGAGCACAAGCGCCGTGCCAACCTTTGCGCGACGATGGCATTGACGGTTGAGGCCAACAGATAGGGCTCAACCCCCATATCCAGCAGACGGCTAACCAACCGTTCCCGCTGCATCATTGGTATGCAACGTCGAAAGCACCAAATGGCCGGTCAAGGCTGCCTGTACGGCAATCCGTACTGTCTCTGCGTCACGCATCTCGCCCACCATAATGATATCCGGATCCTGGCGCACGATGGCACGCAGGGCGTTGGCGAAATCCATACCGACCTGCGGCTTAACTTGAATCTGGTTGATCCCCTCCAATTTATATTCGACCGGATCTTCCACAGTGATGATTTTGACCCCGGGTTTATTGAGTTGGCTGAGTGCCGTATACAGGGTCGTACTCTTACCACTGCCGGTTGGGCCGGTTACCAGGATGATACCATTGGGCTGCTGCAGAGACTGCTGCAACCGTGCCAGGGAGATGTCGCCAAATCCCAGGCTGTCGAATTCGAAGCTGATACTCTTCTTATTCAACAGGCGGATAACCACGCTCTCACCGTATAAGGTAGGTACAGTGGAGACACGCAACTCAAGCTCATTACCCTGAATCTTCACCGAAATCCGGCCATCCTGGGGCACCCGCTGCTCAGCAATGTTGAGCTTCGCCATAATCTTGATTCTGGAGATAATCGCCGCCGTGGAGTGTGAGGGCGGCGACTCCGATTCGGTCAGAATGCCATCGATGCGATAGCGTACCATCAGACGCTCTTCAAAGGGTTCAATGTGGATATCCGAGGCCTCAACCTCCACCGCCCGTTGCAGGATATGGTTGACCAGACGAATGATCGGCGCCTCGCTTGCCAGATCCTTCAAATGTTCGATACTCTCTTCGGCCTCCTCCTCACCATCGAGTCCATCGACGATCTCTCCCATCACACTCCTTCCTGCACCATAGACCCGCTCCAGGGCAGACTCTATCTCAGACAGCCGCCCTATTTTGAGACTGACCGGCATATCGGTCACCAAGCGGATGGCATCTGCGATGAAACCCTGCCCCGGATCGGCTACCGCCACCACCAACCGATTCACATCCATTGCCAGGGGGATGGCCTTCAACTCCTTAAGAAAACGCAATGAAATTGCCTCTGGATGGACCGGTTCTTGTGGGTATTCATCAGTATTTTCAACCAGGTGAAGGCCGTAGAGTTCTGATAACGCCTTAATTAAATCGGGTTCAGAAATCAGTCCCAGATGTATCAGGGTTTCAACTTCACCTTCACCGGTATCCCGCACAAAACCTTCAACTCGGGTATGATCATGAGAGGAGAGGAGACTATTCTCCTGCAGGAATGCGAGTATGCCTGTTTGCAGGGTTTGGCTTGAGGTCTGGGTTAGGTCTAAATGCTGCATGTTCTGAAATCAATTATTAAAGTATCAAGTTGGTAGTAAGACTGCGTTCTACGAGCTTTCGTCGTAAATCCATACCCACCAAGACGAACCGGATCCTTATGTATACCAGATGGCCAAAAATAACGGCCAGTATAACTCACAGCAACAATCAAGGGGCGGTACTACCCGAAAACTTGCTGAATCCACTCCAATCTCAACGACTCAACGCTGTCCGAACCATACAATGGGGTAGAATAGCCAGCCACCAGCCGTCTAAAATGCAACAAAGGGGCACCAAGAGTGCTTTAACCTAGATTCCGCAGTTGACCGCTGATATCTAACGTAAGGTAATGATATGCCGAATCAAATAATGCTTTTTTCCCTCACCCATTGGGTGAGTTGTGGCGTGCTACATGGTTTTGTGAAAAAACCATGTTCAACTGCGGATTCTAAGTGCAATGAGTAAACAAGTCATACCACACCATTTGCGATCACAAGCAGTAGCGCTGGCGCATGATCTGCTGATGGTGCCAATTGCCTGGTTTCTGGCATTCTGGTTCCGCTACAATCTTGAGGTTCTACCCGCCGCCTATTACCAGGACGCACTGGCGGGACTACTGTTTGTACTGCCGGTTCAGCTCACCGCCTTTCTTCTTTTCGGCCTCTATCGCGGTATCTGGCGATATGCATCACTTCCCGACATCATACGCATCCTTAAGGCCGTATTCGTAGGCACCATAGTCAGTGTAGCTCTACTGTTTGTGTTTACCCGCGCCGGGGGGATTCCCCGCTCAGTTCCCGTGATCTACGCCATCCTGCTGGTGATGTTGCTGAGTGGTCCACGCCTGATCTACCGTTTACTCAAAGACCACCATCTTAACCTCACACCTGGCCAGCGGGTCCTGATCGTGGGATCGGGGCAAGCAGGTGAAATGCTGGCCCGGGATATACTGCGCAATCGCCGCGGGGACTACCGACCGGTGGCCTTTGTGGATGATAAATTACGTCGCCAGGGACGGGAAATTCATGGTATTCCTGTGGTAGGCACATGTGAAATGATTCCGCGTTTATGCGAAGAACTCACTATAGATATCATCATGCTGGCAATCCCTTCTGCCTCCTCGATACAGATGCGGCGGGTGGTCGAATTATGTGAAGAGGCAGACATCCCTTTCAGGTCCGTACCACAGCTCAATGATCTGATGTCAGGTAATGTGCAGATCAATAACCTGCGCACTGTTTCCATCGAGGATCTGCTGGGCCGTGATCCGATTTCTCTCGACTGGCCCGCCATCGATGCAGCGCTATCTGGCAAAACGATTCTCATCACCGGTGCCGGCGGTTCGATAGGCTCTGAACTTTGCCGTCAAATAGCCAAATTGAAACCTACCCGTCTGGTACTGCTGGAGATCAATGAGTTCAATCTCTACACCATCGAGATGGAGTTACTCAAGACTTTTCCAGATCTATCCCTCGATTGCCATCTCGGCGATATGATTGACCAGCCCTTCGTCGAGAACCTGTTTGCCCAGGTCAAGCCCGAAGTGGTCTTTCATGCCGCTGCCTACAAGCATGTCCCAATGCTGGAAAACCGACTGCGTCAGGCAATACGCAATAATATCCTGGGTACCCGCAATCTGGCCCAGATTGCAGATCGTTCCGGGTGCGGTGTCTTCGTGTTGGTCTCCACGGACAAAGCGGTCAATCCGGCCAATGTGATGGGGGCGAGCAAACGAGGTGCGGAGATCTTCTGCCAAAACCTGAATGCCCACTCCAACACAAAGTTCATCACGGTACGTTTCGGTAATGTACTGGGTTCTGCTGGGAGTGTAATCCCCCTGTTTCAAAAACAGATCGAGGAGGGAGGTCCTGTGACGGTAACCGACCCGCGTATGGAACGCTATTTTATGACCATCCCTGAAGCATGCCAACTGATCATGCAGACAGTGGTGCTGGGAAAAGGCGGTGAGATTTTTGTACTCGACATGGGCGAGCCAATCAAGATCAGCTATCTTGCCGAGCAGATGATCCATCTCTCGGGTAGGACTCCAGGCACCGATATTGAGATTGAGTATATCGGCCTACGGCCTGGTGAAAAGCTATATGAAGAGCTGTTTCACGAAATGGAACAACTCGAAAAAACGGCACATGAAAAAGTATTTCTTGCCCACCATCGACAAGTGGACTGGACCTGGCTCATGGCAAGTCTGGAACAGATGAACAAGGCCTGTGAAACCATTGATACCGAAGCATTGAAATTACTCCTCAATCAGCTGGTTCCAGAACACAACGAATCACGAAGTATCACAACATTCAGAACAGGCCTCAGCCTGAGTGGGCACTTAAAAGGCATTGCCAGAGGGGAAACACCTTATGGCTTGAGTTTTCTCCCCTCAAACTGGTGCGCTTCTTATCACTGAAAGCTAAAATCCTTTATTCTTCTGTTAGTTAGATACACTGGCAGGGGACTCTTGCTTATAGGCACAATTAATTCGCCCCACCATACTCGTGCCTTATCCGGCCAGGTTTGTTTGTATGTTAAGATTGCGTCCCTCAATTTAGTCTCAGATGCCGACCTATAGGCCACTACCCAATAATGCTCAACCAGTTAACTGACAGACTGCTACAAAAAAAATGGTCTGGCAAACAGATCAGTACCCTAGTGGGTGCTTATAGTGCGCTATACCATGCCTATGCGTCTGATCCGGCTGTACGCATTAATGCCGCATCCGGAGGTATTGGATCTGCACTCTTGATCAGATTGCTCGAACGTGGGGATATAGAGGGTGCATTGATCTGCAAAACAGGCATTGAGGCAGGAAAGGTCAGAGCGCATTTTGCTATTGCCACAACAACGGCAGAGATTCTGGCGGCTCAAGGCAGTAAATACGTCGAAACCGCATTCATGAGAGAAGCACTACCATTAATTCGCGAATTCGAGGGGCATATTGCTGTTGTTGGATTACCTTGTGACATCTCCAATCTGACACGTTGGATGGATAAAGATCCCCGTCTGGAAGGGAAGGTACGACTAAAAATTGCTCTGGTTTGTGGACATAATTCCAGAACCGCACTGATTGATGCGATAACAGATAAACTTGAAAAGGAGGCCGGCAGTTCTATTCAAAGCTACTGTTTTCGTAGAGGACATTGGCGAGGACAACTCGAAGCGGAGTTTAAGAATGGAACCACCATCAAAAAGCCTTTCTCCTATTTCAGTCTTTATCAAAATTTGTTCTTTTACTCAGAAAAAAAGTGTCTGGTTTGCCACGACCATTTTGGTTATGACGCAGATATTTCCCTGGGTGATGTTTGGGCTTACCGATTTAAGCAAGATCCAATCAAAAAGTCCGGCGTCATCGTACGTACAGAGATAGGTTCTCACTGCTGGGATAGAGCGACAGATGGTGATGGGATTATCGCTTCACCGCTTGAAGTGTCAGACATCCTAGATGGCCAGGCTCGCGCTGCGCCTTATCACTACAATGTCAGCGCTAGAAGTCGTGTTGCACCGCTTGTCGGATACAAGATTCCGGACACTATTAATGCCTCAGTTTCATGGCATGAGTGGTTGACCGCACTGATGGCGCTGTTCAACATGCACTGGAGTGAGAGCAGTCGATGGAATGGCCTGATTTTTAAACTGCCGCGACCGCTGCTTAAGACTTACCTTTATTTAAGAAAAGGACTTGAATCCCTGAAATGAAGACGATCTCGATCATTGCTGCCACGATTAGCGGAAATCGTGGTGCTGAGGCCATGCTTACCACGACCATTGGACGAATTAGAGATCACTATCCTGATGCTCAATTCAATGTCTATTCCTACTATCCAGACAGAGATAGGAAACTGGTGAGCGACCCATTGATCAACATCTACAGCGCCACCCCTCTCTATTTGGTGAGTGTACTTTTTCCCTTCTCGATCCTCTTATCACTGATGAAATGGACGTCCTTGAAATTATTGTGGAATTGGTTTCCTGAATCAGTACTTTCGATAAATGATTCGGATGTGCTCATTGATCTTGCCGGTGTCTCTTTTATTGATGGTCGGGAGAAATTTCTGCCCTATAACATATTAACCTTGGCACCGGCATTTATTCTAAATACACCCGTAATAAAATTCTCCCAGGCATTAGGCCCGTTCGAAAGTCCACTCAATCGTTTTTTTGCAAAGCATACTTTGGCAAGATGCCTGCAGGTTTTTGCCCGTGGTGCCAGCACTTACGAACATCTTAAATCACTGTCACTTAAGACCCTCTATCCGGAACCGGTTGCTGATGTGGCATTTCAGCATCGCCCCGGTGACAAGCTGACCCTGGAAAACCCGCGCAAGCTTTCCAAGCTTGAGGAACGACTTGAGCAGGAAGATCGTGAACTTATTGGAATCTGTCCCAGTAGCGTTTTAGCCGTTAAGCTGCAACGTCCTGGAAAAGATTATGTTGAGGATATGACAACCCTCTGTCGCCGCCTGTTAACCCAGGGTTATGCCGTACTACTCTACCCAAATGCCACTCGTGAAGACCGAATGGCCCAATTTCGAAACAACGATTTGCCCGTTATCAGTGATATTGTCAAACGTCTCTCCGATGACGGAACTCAAACTGCCGCACTCTATTTTGTTGATTTTGATATTAATACAAACAGTATTAAACAACTCATGTCTTTTTGCAGACTTGTTATGGTTTCACGCTTTCATGCGATGATTGCTGCATTATTAGCTAATCAACCCGTGATTGTTCTCGGCTGGAGTCATAAGTATCAGGAAGTCATGCAATCATTCAGTCTTGGTGATTTTGTCTTTGACTTCAAACAATTCGATTCAAACATGATTGTAGATACCATCCATCGAGTCATCAGTAACGAGCAAACCACTAAACTCAACCTTCCACAACAACGAGAATTAGCAATGGTTTCTTCTGAAATTCAATTCAACTATCTATTCAGTATATTGGATGAAGAACCGTCGTGAGACTGAATCTTAAAACGGCCCTAAAATCATTTTGGTGGATTCTTGTACTTGGTTTCATTGGTTTTTTTCTAATCAGCAATCTTCACCGTGTGGAGACAGTCATCCAACGACTACCTATATCCTCCATTATCTATTCAATATGCGCCTTAGCAATCGGTAAACTTTTTTTAGTTGCCATAATGCATCAATCACTACAACAAAACCGGGTAAAACTTTCGGCTCAACGCTGCTTCATAATATATAATTTGACTCAACTAGGTAAGTACATACCCGGCTCAATCTGGCAATTTATTGGAAGAATTGGTCTCTATAAAGAAGCTGGCCTTAGTAATCAGGCCATCCGTGACACGATCCTACTTGAGACTTTCTGGGTTGTATCCAGTGCCTTTTTGTTTGGTCTATCTCTAATATGCATTACACATTACGAAATGCTTACCTCATTATTCCTACGGCTTTCCAACACACTACTCATTCTATTAAGCAGTGTTGTCTTTGTAATAGTACTAATGGCAGCCACCGGACCTTGGCGAAATAGAATATTCAGTTACTCAAGACGGTTAATGTACACACCTGCATCCCTGTTGATTGTCTTATTGATATGGACATTTCTCGGTCTCTCCTTTTGGATAACCTTGTTACCATTGTCAATAATTGAGATTGGATTAGTGTATATTATCGGTCTCTATGCATTCAGTTATGCGGTAGGATTCGTAATACCTTTTGCTCCCGCTGGTATCGGTATACGCGAATCCATTCTGGTGTTCGGCTTGATCCCCTATCTCGACACCAATACCTCCATTATCCTTGCCACCCTTAATCGAATATTTTACATCGCAATTGAAATCATACTAGCTGCCACCGCCCTATGGTTATCTAATAAGCACCGCATGGAAGATCCAATACAGTGAGCTTCTCTAGGTCAGCGATACCATAAATATTAATATATTCGAAATTGACCCGGTCAGAATCCACATTATCCCTAGCAAAGTCAAGGCCTGTTTCTGACATATCAAGCGAATGAATTTTTGCCATCATCCAATCGAGCAAAAACCTTGGTTATATGTCCTTCACCACATCCACCTCGAAGATGCTATCAGCCCCTACATACTCAGCAATGTCAACTACAGCTTGGCAGACAATATTAGACTACATGCTGATTGTCTGACTCATATTTGTCTGTTACCTCACCAACCATGAAACTGTTTTCCACCAATCCTCCTTTACTATTATTTTTTCATCGACTAATTCCGCTATGATTCACAGACCTTTTGTCTCCCCTATTCGCACTGAAGAGTAACTCAAACAGGATGAGGAAATTAAGACCAATAAATATCAATAGAAATGGCATGATCGGTATGAAGTGGCGCATCTGACCTATAACCGGACTTTGAGTGAAATCATCAAACAGAGCGAGCACACCCAATCTTCCAATTATTCCCAGTAGCGATATCAAAACACCTCCCAATAATAAACTCCGATAGCCTCTAAAAAGAAAGGCATAACATGCATAGAGAAACACCACTAAAGCAAGCAATGATAAATACTTTAAAGTCTTATTGTATAGATGGCCAATCGACTTAAACGCATCAATCTTCCAGTAGGTGAGGCCTGATATTACAGATTTTGCCAATTTACTCTCAACTGAGTCCACATGCAGATGCAATCCATCAATTTCTACAGCCTTTCCGGGTCTGATCAAGGATTGCTCCAAACGCACCTGTTCAGCACCTGACATAACCAGAAGTTCACATTCACCACCCGGACATGGCCCTTCGGTGGAAAATCGTGAAAGATCAGCATAGGCATTATCAGAAAAATGGGGAGATAAATCAGGACTCTTCTTTAAACTGAATCGACTCGTATAGCCTCTTGCTTGCTTCGGTACAATAGCAATATATTTTTCTGGATTATTAGAAATCAACCATCCGGATACAGTATAACTCTTTCCTGTTGATGGCGATGGGAGCGTTGTATTTGAAAGCTGCCTGAATACCTTGAGACGTTCCTCTGGTCCCACCGGCGGACCATAACCGGGCACACGACCGTTTAAACCGGATAACATATAGGCAACAAACCCCGGCAGTTTAGCCAGATAGTCATCCACCCTATTTAACCGCACCGGGTAACGCGTCGGCCAGATAGACCGAGAACAATCCAACTGTTTACTTTGACATGCCTTACTCAGCTCATCACTAATACCAGCATAGACGTTACGCATCCGATCATAGCTCTGAAAATGCCCACCCGCTTCCAATGCATCCCGTAATGCCCAGAAAATGTAACCTCCGCCTATCTCACCACACGCCTCCTGATGACGACGACACACCAATGCACCCCACTGCATTCCATTACCTTTAAGGCTCGGCTTTAGACTCGCTAAGATTGGGCTTACCACGAACATCTCATCGAGCGCATCCTGGGTAATATCAACAAAAGGTATCTCTTTACCTGCCCGAACACTCTTCATCAATTTGAACGCTGAGGAAAACTCCTTAGTAGCGTTATCAGTCACCCTGAACACCCCATACTTGTAATAATTCATACTCATTACTGTCATTATTGGAAGTGCTACGCCAATTAAAATAACAGGCATTGTACGAATGATGTCCGATACCATTTTCTGTTTATCTTTTTGAAAAAACAGAAATACAAAGGCGGTAACAAACAGGGGATAGAGCCATATAGTCTCTCCCCTCGTAAGGTAGAGACAGGCCAGTGCCAAACCTATCAATAGTGAATGGTGACGCCTGATTCTGCCAGTTGACAGACGCAGGGAAATCATATAGTACAAGCCGGCAACGACCAACAGCACCAAGCCTGCATAAAACCAGCCACGCTCGACGCTTCCATGATGGTAAGGGCTAAACAGTAACAGCAGGAAAGGTATGACTGCCAGATAGCGATTCACAGAGACTCTTACCAGTGCGAGGTAGAAAACCACACAGCCTAAAATATAGAGCAGATGCTCCATCGCCTTGAACTGGAATCCGAGTAGGTAATTTGCTGCAATGAAGAGTGGGTAAAAGGGTGCTTTTATCAGGGTCAATTTATCGTACCCACCCAACCAATCACCCGCCACAATCGTCTGCGCCAGGCGAATGAATAGCGCATCATCAAAAGTACCATGCGCATGAGCGGTAATCGGCAATCCCTCAACCAGCGTATAGCGAAATAACACAGCGCTAAGCAGAAACAGGAACAGTGCCAGGTCACGGCGATTTTTTATACTGCTTTTTAACATTCTGGTATTACACTCTATCTACTGTATCTGGAAAGCCATTGATTCACTATTTGCGTATTGAACATCATCACGATCAATAGCAGAAGCCCCATCAGTGAACCTAGACCTGGAAGGATGTATTGGGTAGGACGGTAGTCGAATTTTATCACGCTTTTACCATCTACCTGTATCGCAGGCATGACGCCCTTAAACAATTTAGGCTCAACCTGTTTATCATTGACCCTAGCTGACCAGCCTGGGTACGATCTCACCGGGATGACCACCCAACCTGACTGATTGCCGATATACTCGAAATGCATCGAGATTTCATCGTAATCAACCAGCTTTACCTGCCCATACTCAGCATTGGGAGCCCCTTCCATACTGGTTAAATAATAAGCGCTTCCAGTCACCTGACTATTCTCTACCAGTACCATTCCAGGCTCAGGCTCATGTGTGGTATACGAATCTTTTAGACCATCTAAAAGATGAGTAAATGATCTTCTCTTTTTTGACTTATAAACACGCATACCCAGCACGCCCTTGACGACAGCATCATCTATTTTGATCTTCTGCTCGAGAGAGCCATATGTCTGGACAGTTGCCATCAAGGAGGCATTCTCTATCTCACCCGTCCTGATAAGCGACAACATATAACGCCCAGCACTAAGCTCAACAGGGGATATAAAACGGCAATCAAGGGTATCTTTTTGCTCATTGGCCAGAATAGTGCATGGGGTTGACTGGCTGATTGTAATATTATTCTTTGACAATCTGAACATGACTTCGGGTAAAGTGGAATACTCAACGACTGTCAAAGGTATCAATAACCCGCTAAAACTGATCTTTCTTTTTAAATCCACAAACTGCAGAACATCCTGGTGCGCCAAATCAACTGCTGACATAGTACTCAGTTTTTCCTGTGTGGTATCAAATAAAATGCGGCGTTTCTCTTGAACACTTTTTTTCGGCTTATTCGAACAGAGTACAAATTTAATACCCATATCACTGCTGTCCCATAAATACTTAACGAGAAAGGCCTGACCCCCCCTTGTTTTGATACAATGAAATCGCGACAAGTCATTGATC
>JAHXHU010000059.1 GCA_025656375.1 Candidatus Thiodiazotropha sp. (ex Ustalcina ferruginea)
CATCTAATAGCTTGAAATCGCTAAGGATGGTGACCTTCCTACAGAGGACTTTCACCTCATTAGTTCATACCCATGCTGGGCGTACACAAACAACCGGGGGAGGGATCTCAGCCATGGCAACAACACTCATCGTTATCGCCGTTATTCTTGCAATCCCGTTACTCTACCTGGCAACCTTGGACGGTAGATTCACGATCAGGCGATCGCTGGAAATTGGCGCCAGTCGAAAAATAGTGTTCGATAAAGTACGCAACTTCAGAAGCTGGCCCGACTGGAGTCCGTGGCTTATACACGAACCCGACACCACACTCGTCTACTCCGACACGCCGGATCAGGAAGGCGGCTGGTATACCTGGGATGGCAGGATCGTCGGTGCTGGCAAACTGATGCACCAGAAGTTTACCGGCGAAGAGAGGATCGAACAGCAGATCGAATTCAAGCGCCCGTTCAAGTCCGTAAGTAAAGTATGGTGGGAGTTTGAGCTTAAGAATGACGGCTCAACCCTGGTGCACTGGAACATGGCCGGGAAAATGCCGTTTTTGTTTCGATTCATGGCCAAGAAAATGCCGCTCTATATAAGTAAGGACTACGACACCGGTCTCTACATGCTGCGCGGTGAACTGGAAGCGGACGCAGAAATTCCCCGAATCTCATTCGACGGACAGGCTGAACTGCCGAACCAAACCGCCCTTTCGATCCACTTCGAAGGCCATCTTGAAACGATGAAAAAGGTCATGATGGAGAGTTTCCCGAAACTGGGCAGATACATCGATGAGAACAACCTGTCGGCCACAGGTTATCCATTCACCATCTACCACAAGGTCGATCTGAACAGTATGCATTTCAACTGCGACCTGGCAATGCCGGTACCCGCGGAAACCAAATCCGTGGAATTCGATGTGAAATCCTATCCGGGTAGCCGCTATTACAAAACAACCTTGAGAGGCAGCTACGAATTCCTTGAACTGGCCTGGTACCAGGCCTACGCCCACCTGCAGATGCAGAAGATAAAACCCAAGCGTAAGTGCGCTTCATTAGAGATGTATGAGAATGATCCTGCCACGGTCAGGCATAGCAATGAAATCGTTACTTCGATTTACATTCCAATTAACGAGCATTGAGTCCTAGAACATGAATATGCACCGGATAGTTTTAAACTTTGCGCTAGGCAATCAAAATACTTCTGATGATCGATGAAATCGTCTTCCTTACACGCCTAAATGGCTCATGGACAGTAAGACTTAACACAACGATTCAAACAACAGACCTAGAAATGCCTATCAGTCCTCAAGAAATGGCAATAATGTGACAAAACCGGGCATTGGGGGTATCAAGTGAGTAAATATACGACATGAGCCGCAACAAGCGGCGTGGATTTCGCCTCTTCATCAGCTCAACATTCGATGACTTTAGTGCAGAGCGCGACGCATTGCACAACGGGGTCTATGACGCCAGTGGGCAACTCATCGTAGAGAGCCCATTTGCCACGCTTCGACGACAATGTCTGAAAGCTGAAACCAGCTTTCATGTCGTCGATTTGCGTTGGGGAATCAGTGCCGCCGCGTCAACTTCGTATGCGACCATGGAGCGGTGCCTGGACGAGGTGGAGCAAGCCTGTACCTATCCCGCCCCAAATATGCTGGTATTGTTAGGAGACCGTTATGGATGGCGACCACTGCCACAGGCGATACCTGCGGATGAATTTGATCGCTTACGAGCCGCATTGCAGGATAAAGTACTGCGTGACTTGCTGGACCGATGGTATGAGTTGGAAATGAATGCCGTACCGGCCGTGTACCACGTCAGTGGAGCAGAATCACGGCCACCGCAAGAAACCGAAAGAATACTGCAGGCGGTATTGGCGAAGCTCAGTAAATCGTTGGTGTTGTCAATGCCGACTCACTATCGCTCCTCGGCAACAGAACGCGAGATCGAGGTGGGATTGGAAAATCGACAAGCCAGTAACGTGAACGATGCGTTACTGGTCTACCTACGGACAATAAAGGGATTGGCGTCTGACGGGCACTCAATGCGCTATCGCGACCAACTGCCTGACGGCCGCATTGATCAGGATGCCATGGATCAGGTTACAGCACTCAAACACAAGCTGAAAAATAATACACGTGTCGCTTGTCGTCACTATGAAGTGCCCTGGTCGGATAGTGGCATAACCGATCAGCAACGTTACTTGGCAGACTTCTGCCTTAATGTACAGACGGACCTTGAATCCCGCTTGCGTCAGGCATTGGCAGAAAGGGACGATGACCTTGAGACAGCCCATGACGCCTTTGCACGCACACACCGACAACATTTTCTGGGGCGCACCGCCGAACAAGGGACGATACAGCGCTACCTAGACAATGTGGATGGTACGGCATTGATTATTTCCGGCCCATCAGGCACAGGCAAGACTGCACTGATGGCCTGGGCCGCCGAGTCGGCAGAATCGGGGGGGGCTACTGTCACTCAGCGCTACATTGGAGTGACCCCAAATACCAGTACTGGCGCACAACTGGCCGCTGACATAACCGGTTTCAAAACAGACTCACTATCGGCCGCGCAACAGCTGGCTCAGCTGCACAAACATATTATACAGAAGTCAGAATCGCCCTTCGTATTGCTGCTCGATGGGCTGGACCTATTACCCACTGGCGACCGCTTGTCCTCAATGGGCTGGCAGCCTGATCCCTGGCCCAGGCATCTGCGCGTCATTGTTTCAACCCGCGACAGCAAACAGGTCACACAGATCCGCGAGACATTTCCTGCTACCCAGAGCTTAGCGCTCGGCCCCTTGCAAGAGCAGGAAGCACTGCAACTGTTCCGTTACTTGCTTAGCGATACCGGCCGAACCGTCTCGTCAACCCAGGCTGATGAAGTTCGGCGCGCAATCTCAAGTTGTGCGCGTCCACTCTTCGTACGTTTACTGGCGGATCTGGCTGCCACCTGGTCTGGTCGCGATCAACCGCAAATCGACGCACAGGATATACCGGCACTGATTGATTATGTCTTCAACCACCTCTCCTCCGAAATAAAACATGGCTCGGTGTTGGTGACACATGCGCTCGGTTACCTTGCCGCCTCCCGCTATGGTATGAGCGACGATGAGCTGCTTAGTGCATTATCACGTAGCGACAAAGTCATGGCGTCCTTTCGTGAACGGCATCCTGACTCACCTCGCATCGGGCACCTGCCTTACATCGTGTGGGCTGGTCTACATGCCGACCTGTCCGCTTATCTATCGGTGCGTCATGCGATCGGTGCCGATGTACTCGACTTCTATCACCAGGAGCTTCGCGATTCGGCGCATGCCCGTCTCGAAACGGAGACGTCCGATACCCAAGTTCACATTCCACTCGCCAGCTTGTTTCAGGTGCGTGGTAAGGAATCCGAACAGACCTGGAATCCTGATGCGACCCGCGAGGCGTTGGAATCAGGCTATCACCTATTGCAGGCCAATGAGGGCAACACCTTCGACGACTGTATTTTAGATTCAGCCTATTTGTTGGCCGCAGTTCAGTACCAAAGTCATCGCCATATTGCCGGCCGTTCACGACCATTGCCAAACCCAGCCGGTGAGCTTGCCCGTCTGTTGGAACTACGCGCACCATCGAATCCGATAGCGGCAGCGATGTTAGAGTCGGTGCTGATCCGAAGTGACCTACTCGCTGTCTGTCCGGCTGTCTTGGCACAGGAAATCGCCAATGATGGGATAGCGTTGCACAGCTCGGTGAAAACCGCTGGTGCCCGGTTATATTGCCGGGACCCGGGCACCGCACCACCAAGGGATCACGCTGCACAGATCACTGCACTGGCGGTGGCACACGATGGCTCGCTGGTCGCAGCCGGTGACTCGGATGGACGTATTTCACTGCGAACATCCAACGGAAAACTCGTTTGGTGTCGTGCCGGCCATGATACATGGACGACCTGCGTCGCCTTGTCGCGGAGTGGAGAACGGATCGCCTCTGCAGGGGATGATGGTTCAGTGTATGTCTGGCATGGGATCGGTCCACGGATGGAACCCATCACCTTTCCATCACTTGGCCCTCCTCGACGTCAGGCCAGCTCACTGGCCTTCATTGACGAGCACACACTGACCGTACTCTGGGGAGGCCATTTCTATCGGGTTAATATCGAAACCTTACGCGCCGAGTTATTACCGGGGCGAAGATCCAATGTTGGCTTTGGTGTATCGCAGCCGGCTGAGCTCGCTGTCCTGGTTTTTGGTCCGGACGGTACGAAATGGGCGGAAGCCCTGGACGACAGCTTCGATCTACCAGCCAGAATTATTGTGCATGACCTAAAAAAGAACCAGCACAGCGTGGATGCCAAACTACCCAGCAGCCCTTCCGCCATGGCAATGGATAGCCTCCATTGGTTGGTTTCCACCGCAAAAGGTTTGCATCTTTATCGCATGGATAGCAAGGACAGCCCAGTCCGGCATGACATTCAGGCACCAATCATGCTATCGATGGCTGCCGACCCCACCCATGATGCGTTTGTTGGCCTGAGCATCTCTCATCCCCAGCTTCATGTGATCAGCACCGAAGGCGTATACCGTAACCTGAGTCCAAAATGGCCAAGCCTGCGCCACGATGACCGACCGCGAATCATCAAAATGATGCCAGGCGGTGAGCAGGCTGTCGTAGGTTGGTTGTCGGGGGAAATCCACCTGGTGAGCCTAATCGATGGCAACGTGCTACATCGCTGGAAGTCGCAGCCGGCGATTATGAAAGCAGCAATCACACCGCAAGGGACACTGGCAGTAGGACTATGCTCGCGCCCCGGGGCTTCACAGCCTGCCGAGCTGACCTGGGTTGGGCAGGGAAATATTCCGGATACAGTTGAAAATCCGCACGTTGATCAACTGGTCGGCGCGGTTGCCACTTCACAGGGCGAACTGGTTACCGCAGACCGGACCGGTAAGCTAGCTATCTGGGAACAGGCGTCGTTGATCTCGAAGATCGATCTGAAGGTTGAGTTGAGCGCAATCGGGGAGTGGCGAGGCAGCAATGGTATTGCGGTGACTACCACAACCGGTCAGGCACATCTGATTGGTCGTGTACCCCGAGAGGTCGATTTCGGCGCAACAGGCTTTTCCCGACGTGTACCCCTTAAGGCGATTGACGCAAGTGGTGATCCGCCACTGGTCGCCTGTGGATTGATCAACGGGCTCGTTGGGCTCTGGCAGAACCGGCTCGAGTGGTGGTGCCCCGATGAAGACGACGTTGTGGACACAACCGAGATCAGTGCCGTCTGCCTGCTAGGCATGACGGCATTCGCCGCTGGGAACGAGCTCGGCCGAATCAGGGTTTGGGACAGGACCACCGGGCGGTTGCACTTCGACTGGGATCCGCACCGGGGCGCTGTGATAGACCTCGTGTCGCTTAACCACGGAGAACATATTCTCAGCTCCGCCTCCGATGGCACTATCTTCATATTGGACGCCCAGACCGGAGCGGTGATCTGTGGCACATTCCTTAGCGACGGCGTAGCATGTGTTGGCAAGACACAGGACGGTGGAATTACGGTACTGAGCCAGGCCGGTCGGCTACTCAGGTTCACCCTCGAGGACGGAACACCATGAGTTCATTCAAAGACTGGAAGTTACCGGACGGGTCCAATCCCGATAGTTCAAGTGACGGGTGTCTTATCTCTTTCCCCGTCGACTTACACCGAGCACTGAAGACGATATCCTCGATGGGCTGAATAGCGGCGTAGTCGGGACGCAAACAGGTGCCAGCGCACTGATCACCTTATTCGTCGATGCTGTAAAGCATCGCCAGGATGCACCGATATACCTTACTCTCTCGGACAATGCCGCGATTTGCCTGCATCTGTCCGAAAAGCAGAGTAGTGACGCCGACGGATTGATTGACATGCTGTTGAAGCAGGGTGCCCAACTCTATCTCCAGGCTTACATGGCGGGGGACTGTCCGATCCTGAGAGCCGTACTGTTGATGCTGGACCATAGCGAAGGATTGTTGAGTTTTGAATCCCCTTTGCTGCTCACCAACGGTGACGTACAAACATTTTGCGATACGGTCCTCGGAACCGAGCGCATTCAGCTGCACATCATGTTCTCCACCACGGACAAGCTGATCGCAATCGAGTGCCTAGCTCATGGTGTTCGACGTCTACTTGGAGGTGCCCTTGATGATATCCGAAGAACCTATAAAAACTGGGGTGATCCAGAGGCAGCACCGGCATCGGTAGCCCAAATGGAACAGGATTTCCCGCAGATAACATCTGGTCTGGATCCGACGCAGGCTGTGAGACTAGAATTCGACAAGTGGGTCGAACCCCAAATCGGGATATCGCGCTCATTCAACTGACCAGCGAAACTGGTACGCGCCAGATCCTTACGCCGTGAGAAGTATGGATGATCGATGAGTTAAAGTGACTTATAAGGCAATGAACAGACTGTTCAACACGCAACAAAGTCCATTACTCTCTTCATGACAAAAACCGTTTTTAGAACAACGGAATGCATACAGAATAGATGGTGGCCAGGGACAGAATCGAACTGCCGACACGGGGATTTTCAGTCCCCTGCTCTACCGACTGAGCTACCTGGCCTCAGTGAAGAGGCCGTATTAAACCGGGGTTATTGCATTGAGTCAAGTCCAGCAACACCCGACCTACAACTGCGGCTTATAATCGGGTGGTAGCTCCGAACCCTCGCCGAAGAAGAACTGCTCCATCTGCCCTTCCAGGAACTTACGGGTTTTTGGGTCTATCGGACTGAGCCGATTTTCATTTATCAGCATCGTCTGGTGCCTGAGCCACTCCTGCCAGGCCTCTTTGGAGACATTGTCAAAAATACGTTGCCCCAGCTCACCCGGATAGGTTGCACGGTCCAGCCCTTCGGCTTCACGTTTCAGTCTGACACATTGGACAGTACGCCTCATCAAGCTTCTCCGTTTGTTATTTAATCAGCATCCTCAGACCCCGATTTAAGCACTAATCTCTTGCAGGATGCGGGAGACCGGTGCTGCCAGCCCCCGGTCATCAGGTTGTGAAAGGTTATACCAGACCCTTGCTCCAGCATCCATGAGGCCATTTGCAGGTTTTTTCACCTCTAGCAGCACCGGCGTGATATCGAGATGAAAATGGGAAAAGCTGTGGCGCCTCGGTGGCAGGTACCTTGCTGCCTCCCCCACCCCAACACCCAACTCTTCCAGACACCACCCCTGTAGCGATTGTTCTTCAGGACACTCCGGCAGGCTCCATAACCCCCCCCAGATACCACTTGGTGGTCGCTGCTCAAGCAGGATATCCCCTCCAGAATCCGAGAGCACCAGCATTTGAATCGCACGTACCGGTATGCTTTTTCTGGGTTTCGAAGTGGGGTAGCGTGAGACATCACCCTCTGCCCGGGCCTTGCAGCTCATCTCCAGCGGGCAGCTATCACATGCCGGCTTGCTGGGGATACAACAGGTTGCACCCAGATCCATCATGGCCTGATTATAATCAGCCGTGCGCTGTTGGGGTGTCAGTTCTTCGCTCAGCTGCCATAGCCGTTTCAGTACGGCACTGTGCCCCGGCCACCCTGAGAGAGCAAAGTGCCGCGCCAGTACCCGTTTCACATTCCCATCGAGGATAGGCGCATACTTTTCATATGCCAGTGAGCGTATGGCTCCTGCTGTAGATCGTCCAATACCGGGTAGGGTCTGTAAACAATCTACATCTTCCGGCAACACCCCCTGATGCTGTTGCATGATCAACCTGGCAGATTGGTGGAGATTCCTTGCACGGGCGTAGTAACCCAGTCCAGACCAGTGATGCATGACCCGGTCCGTACTCGCTTTTGCTAAAGAGGCTATATCGGGAAAAGCTTGCATGAACCGCTCAAAATAACCAATGACCGTATTCACCTGGGTCTGCTGCAACATGATCTCAGAAACCCATATGCGGTAGGGATCCCGGGGTTGCTGCCAGGGCAGATCCTTTCGTCCATACAGGTCAAACCAACCCAATACCCGGCAGGAAAACGCTTCAGCATACGGATCTTGGGAACTGAACGCCGTCTGACGCTCAGCCTGGTCATACGGGACCATTAAAAGAGTTTCTTCAGCTTATCCTTTAGCTTGTCCTTCAGTTCTGTTGGAACCTTCTCTTCCAGCTTCTCACTGATCTTCTCGTCCACCTTTTGATCAAATTTCTTCTTGAGTTTCGCTTTCTGCTGTTGCTCCAGAATCTTTGACAGTTGAATAGAGAAATCGGGATCATTCCAGTTTCCTTTGATCTTCACTGGTATGGGAATCCCCACCAACTCTTCAAGGGCCTCACCGCCCTGTCCCGATGGGGTATTCACAATGACCGGACGTATTGTGTATTTCAGTCGTTCCTCCAGCAGATAGGCCTTACCGCTCCCTTCAAGACGCAAGTAGGGGGATTTCGCAAGCAGGCTTTGATTATTCACCACCCCATTCTCGATGGTTGCACGACCGTTCAGTTCAGAAAAATCAGTCTGCTCCGGCTCATTGAGCAAAACGGTACTCTCGCCCTTCAGTTTGGCTTTGGTGTCACGAATCATCTTCGCCAGATTGAAGCCCTTAACCGCGCCATCACGAAAATCGAATGAGAGCTGGCCGTTGAGGGCCTGCTTTAACTGCTTGACGGTATCACCCCGACTGGAGAGCTTCATATCAAGGTCACCACTGCCTAACAGGGTATCCTCTCCGGTCAGATCAAGTAGCAAAGGACCCGCTAGAATCCGTGATACCTGCTGGCTCAATTTCACTTGTGGCTTATCCCCACTCACATCCAGCTGCATGTCGCCTTTTAACAGACCGTCATAGAACCGGCCGATTTCATGATCGAGATTCAGCTTTCCACCACGACCACGGACTTTGATCAGGATGGCCTCTGCCTGCAGGTTATTGACGGTCAGATTACCAATCCGTACGGTTCCATCGAGTCTTAACTGGCGTAGTGTCTCTGCAGGAAACAGGGATTCATCTTCTGAGGCAGCCGATTTCCCTTTCCTGCCTGCAGGCTTGTTACCCTGTTCTCCGGCCGGTGGGAGGTAACGATCAAGGTTTATACTATCCAAATCGAGATTGAACAAGTAGGTAGGACTGGCAAAATCGACGATCTCCAAATTGCCTTTGATAGTGCTCTGATCCAGACCTACAAGCAGCTCCTTCAGTACCGCTTGTCCTTGTGTGGCAGTAAATGTTGACGACAATTGAAAGGCTTGTAAAACATCAGGATCGGCCGTCTCCGGTACGGGTATGCCAAACTGAGTCATCCATTCGCGAGGACTGAATTCAGCTAGTTTAAGGTTACCCTTAAATGTCGGATTGGTTTGAATATCTTCGCCTTGCACATGGCCTGTCAAATTGAGCTTCCCCGATTCCAGGCTTAGGTTTTGAATATCCAGTGTATTGTTTTCCAAGTTGACCAATAGATCACCTTGCAAGGTACCCTTAGTACCTTTTTCCGGTATACCTTCACCTGTAACATTGGCCTCCAACTTCAAGTCTTCCATGCTCAGTACCTGCTGGCCCGGATCCACCAACAGTTTCGATGTAAGCCCTAACTGCCCCTTCAGAAGTGGCTTTTGGCTCGCCAGGTTCAGTCCAAAATTCAATTCCACTGTCTGACCTGGTGCCAATTCACCCGTTTCCAGATAGATATTCTCTACCTCGTAGCGCTCTCCCGTTGCCTGATCATCCCACACCAGGTTTGCCTCTTTGATACTCAACCCTCCTACCGTGAAAGCGAGTAAGCCCATGCCATCACCCTGTGGCTGATCCGGCATTTCCGTTTTATGATCCGCTTTTGTCTCCCCCAACATGTCATCCCAATTGGTCGTACCGCTCTTTGACTTCGCCAGATTGAGGTCAACTCCTTCGATCTGAATCGTATCGACTTCCAGAAGCTGCTCGAACAACAAAGGCACCAGGTTTACCCGCACTTCGGCGTGTTTAACTACCGCAAAATTTGCGGCGTCAAAACCCTTGGCATTACTGAGTGTCAGACCATTGAGTTCCAAAGCAAGCCGGGGGAAAACAGACAACTCAATATCACCACCGATACTCAGATCCCGCCCTGTTGCCTTTTTTACCTCAGCTACGATTCTGTCCTTGTGGTCATTCGGGTCCACAAACATGGGGATCAGAATGACTGCTGCAATGATCAGCAGCAATAGCATCCCGACCAACCAGCCAAGTACTTTGAGGGTCTTACCCATCATTCACTCCTTCATTCATTATCATTCGGACCGGGGGTCGCACAATTCCAGCATATATCAAACCCAGGATCGATACTCTCTCCACAGACTGCACATTGCCAAGGCTCTCCTGCAACCGGGGGTTTGCAGAAATACTGCTCAGTGAGTCGCTTCGCTCTGACTAGCTCACCATCTTCCAAGACCCACAGAGTAGGGTAGATATTAGCCGGTAACTTTCCTGCTGCGCCACTCAGAAGATCGCCTAAAATGACCGATGCGATACCCTGCTGATCAAGATAGTCCTTCAGCATCTGCGCTTCGACCCTGTCCACTGCCTGGTATAGCTCTAGCATTGAATACCCATACCTTACTTGATACTACCCGCTTGTCTTCCATTTGCCATCATCCATGAGGCAGAAACGATAGTTGCACCTGCCAATGATAACGCCAAGATCAGATTGCAAGTTACTATAATTATATTTTTCCCTTTAGCTTGCTAACCTGCAATTCTTATGAGTATCTCCATAAGTAGAAGTTGCTTGTCAGGTATTCCTTACACAATCAAGGGATCCACCCAGATACCCAATCAGATAGACTGCTGTACTGATTACAGCCATTTCGACTAACAAGCAGGAAGCAGATGTCTGCTCAACCAAGTAGAGGAAATTAAAAAGTGTCCATTCATACCCTTGTCATCCTGCTACTGATGGTGCTACTTCCCTTCAATCACGCAATCGCTGAGAAGGGGGAGTCGATTATGTTCCAGCCTACCGAGCATCCTTTTACTGATGCCCCACAAGCAGTTGATAATCAAGCCGAAAAATGCCAGCAAATGGCGAAGCGGATAGAGAAACTGAAGGGTAAACCTCAACGCAGACATGCGGCATTGGAGCGCTATCGCCTAGAGTGTACTGATAAACCCTGATACTGATACTAACCAGAAAGTAAGTGGAGCGGGTAGAGGGAGTCGAACCCGCCTCACTAGCTTGGGAAGCTAGGGTAATACCGATATACGATACCCGCATATAAGCTGTATTGATCCTGAATCCGTGGGATCAGGTTTAAGTTTACCTCGTCAAAAACAGTGTGTCATTCAAGGTCTCTTATACCAAGCCGTCGCCATACAATGACTCAACCATCTTCTTACAATTCTCCAAGACCTTCGGACGTTTTATTTTCATCGTGGGGGTCATTAAGCCATTATCGATCGTCCAGGGCTCCAGTAGTAAGCCAATCCGTCGAATCTTGGCATAGCCGGGAAAATCCCGTAGTGCCATCCGAATACGCTTCAACACTGCATTCTGTAAACGCTCCTCATCCAGGCTGGCTTGTTGTGATGGATCGAGATCAAACTCTTCCGCGAAACTGCTCCAAAGATCAGGATTGAGCACCACCAGAGCGCCAAGATAGGGTTTTCCTTCACCCACCACCATCACCTGCTCGACCAACGGATCGAGGGCAATAGCCATCTCCATATCCGATGGAGGGATCTTCTCTCCATTCGATAACACCAGGATAGCCCGGTAATATGGATATGACCCTCCTCATCGATACGTGCCTGATCGCCAGTATGCAGCCACCCTTGAGGGTCGATTATCTCTGCCGTAGCAGCATGATTGTTCCAATAACCCAACATCATGTTTTACCAACAGTTCGTCATCCTCACCGATCTTTACACTCACCCCTCGCAACGGCACGCCCACACTTTCCGGTTTGATATTGTTCATTGGGTTGACACTGATGACCGGACTGGTCTCCGTCAGGCCGTAACCCTGCAGCATCGGCAATCCCAATCCCAGAAAGACCCGTGCGATCTCAGGTGATATTGCGGCACCCACCACCACTGACGGCAACCCGCAGCCGACCACCCAGTTTTTCAAGAATTTTGCTGGAAACCAACTTATGCAGCAGAGGATGTATCAACAGTGCGGGAAACCATCGCTGACGCCCCATACGATACTCAAACTCCTTGAACCCCACTTTCAATGCCAGTTTGAACAGCATACGGGCGAAGGCCGGTTTGTTTTTTAACTGATCCTGTACCCGTGCGTAAACACGCTCGAAAATACGGGGGACCGCGATGATTGCAGTCGGTCTTATCTTCTGCAGATCTTCTGCCAGCTGAGGAATTGAACGTGCAAATGAGACAGACGAACCGGCCATCATCGGCAGGTAATAGCCCCCTGTCCGCTCCAGGGTGTGAGAAAGGGGCAGGAAGGAGAGAAAGCTATCCTGTTGATAACAATCCACCACCGTGAGTGACCCATGGGCGATCGAGAGCATGTTCTTGTGACTCAACATCACCCCTTTTGGACGACCGGTGGTGCCGGAGGTATAGACGATCGATGCCAGACTGTTAGGGTCTGCATGGCGCTTCTTCAAGGGCTCCCCCCGTGCAGGCAGCCAGGTCTTCGCCTCACGTACAAGATTGTCCTCTCTTGGGTTAGGCTGTTTCTCCGTTTCCAGTACCACCACCCGCTCCAGCTGAGGCAAATCTTCCACCGCATCAGCCATCCGATTCCAACGACCGGTATCCTGCACCAACAGCAGCTTGACCGCTGAATCACGTAATATGTAGGCAATCGCATCGGCACGATCATCGGTATATAACGGCACCACAGCCAATCCCAAGGAGAGTGCAGCCTGGTCGAACATGACCCATTCCGGACTGTTGCGAAGTAGTATCGCAACACGGTCACCTTCCTCCAGATCTTCTCCCGACATGGCCTGACGCCAGCGCGACACCTGGCGCTCCATATCAGCCCATGAGAGTTCATACCACTGTTTGTTGTGTCGATGGTAGTGCCGGTAGGCCACTGTATCCGGCGTTCGGCGCACTCTCTGAAAGAACAGACCATCAAGAGTACCGGCCTGCTCCAAGGGTATTAAATCTTCACTCCACTTCACGTCTCCACTCCAAACATAGCACCGGTTTCCGGCCAAGTCCTTTCAGGACTTCTTGTCATTCTTCGTTGCACGTACTTTGTCGCCTTCAGTTGAGGTAGAATCCAGGTTTGAATCATCCTCATGCCCCAACTGAGATCAAATAAAGATGCAGATTTACTTAAACGGCGTGGAAAAGCAAATTCCCGAACAGCTTGATATGGCAAGCCTTATCGCGTCACTCAACCTGACAGGTCAACGCATTGCAGTAGAGGTCAATGAAGCGTTGGTTCCTCGCAGTACGTTTAACGATCATCAGCTGCAGGAACTGGACCATGTAGAGATCATTCAGGCCGTTGGTGGAGGCTGACAAACCCTCTGTTTGCGCCCTCTTTCATTCCAAATTCAATACAATATCAGACTTAAACCGATGCCAAACGATACGCAAAATGACAGCTTCAACGTCGCCGGACGCAATTTCACTTCCCGTCTGCTGGTAGGAACCGGTAAATATAAAGATATGCAGGAGACACGCGAGGCGATTGATGCCAGTGGTGCAGAGATTGTCACCATCGCCGTACGTCGATCCAATATCGGCCAGGATCAGGATCAACCCAATATCCTGACTGTTCTCCCACCTGACGAGTATACCTACCTGCCTAACACCGCCGGTTGTTACGATGCCAAGACAGCGATTCGCACCTGCCGCCTGGCAAGAGAGTTACTGGATGGCCACAATCTTGTGAAACTTGAGGTACTGGGTGATGAGAAGACCCTTTTCCCGGATGTGGTACAGACGCTGGAAGCGGCAGAAGTACTGATCAAAGATGGCTTCGATGTGATGGTCTATACCAATGACGACCCAATCATGGCCAGACGCCTTGAGGAGCTGGGTTGTGTTGCGGTCATGCCCTTGGCCGCTCCGATTGGGTCAGGTTTAGGCGTTCGCAACCCACTCAACATCCGCACCATCGTTGAAAATGCAAAGGTGCCTATTCTGGTGGATGCCGGTGTGGGTACCGCATCTGACGCCGCCGTGGCCATGGAGCTGGGTTGTGATGGTGTGCTTATGAATACAGCGATAGCCGCCGCGCGGAATCCGGTGCTGATGGCCTCAGCCATGAACAAGGCAATTCAGGCCGGTCGCGAAGCCTACCTGGCAGGTCGAATGCCCGCCAAGCGCTTTGCCTCAGCATCGTCGCCGGTGGATGGGTTGTTCTTTTAAAAAGCAAATTTTGAATGTTGAATTATTAATTTTGAATTTCGGTGTTCGCGAAGCTCAAAGCTATTTATCTCTCTGACTTTATTAGAAACAACGACACGTCGGCATTGCACTAGAACGATGAAACTTGAGTATAAAACCATGTAGCGTGTGCGCAGCACACACAACCAATTCAAAATTCAACATTCATAATTCAAAATTATTCATATGTCCGAGCCACAGTCACAACGTCCCATTCGCAGTTACGTCCTGCGACAAGGTCGATTGACAGAAGGGCAACAGCGCGCTTTTGATCAACTTTGGTCCAGATATGGGATCACCCTGCATGATGAACCGATCGACTTTACCGTACTGTTTGGCCGACAAGCACCCATCACTTTGGAGATCGGCTTTGGCAATGGTGAGGCATTGGCTCAAATAGCGGCCCGCCATCCCGATGAGAACTATCTGGGGGTTGAAGTGCACAGTCCCGGTGTGGGTCATCTGATGATTAAACTGGCTGAACAGCAGTCTGAGAATGTGCGTATTGTTCAGACTGACGCCATGGAGCTGCTGCGCCACGCTTTACCGACAGCCAGCCTCTCACGAGTGCTGCTCTATTTTCCCGATCCGTGGCACAAAAGAAAACATCACAAACGGCGTATCGTACAGACAGAATTCGCTAACCTGATCCACCGTGTTTTGATACCTGGCGGCGTGCTCCACATGGCAACCGATTGGCAGGACTATGCATATCAAATGATGAAAGTACTCTCGCTTCACAGTGGGTTTCGCAACCAGACGGGGCCGCAACAGTTCTCGCCCCGACCTGACTCTCGGCCCATGACCAAGTTTGAAAAGCGCGGAGAGCGCCTGGGACATAGTGTATGGGATCTTCTCTTCGAGCGGATTCCAGGTTAATGGGCAGCTTAACCCTCAAACAGTTTCACTCACCCTTGCTGGAGCCGTTCGATCTTCGCCTCAATGCGGGTGAATGCACAACCCTAAGCGGTCCTTCCGGGAGTGGCAAATCACGACTACTCAGAGCATTAGCGGACCTCGATCCTCATCAAGGTGAAGCCTGGCTGGATAACCGGGAGATGACCACCCTCTCCGGCCCTGAGTGGCGTCACCAGGTCGGCCTGCTTCCAGCGGAGAGTGCCTGGTGGAAAGAGCGGGTTGGCGACCATTTCCAACAACTCGACAAAGCACTGTTGGCCACCCTGGACCTGCCTGCAGGATCGATGCAGTGGGAGATCAGCCGACTCTCCAGTGGTGAACGACAAAGACTGTCGCTGATTAGACTGCTCTGCAACAAACCTCAGGTATTGCTGCTTGATGAACCAACCGCTAATTTGGATGCGGCCAATATCAATAAAGTCGAACACCTAATCGGGCAATGGCGCAGGACACACAATACAGCTGTACTCTGGGTCACCCACGATCCTGACCAGCAAGTACGTGTCGGTGAGCACATCTGGCACATTGATACCGGGCGTTTGCAGGTGCACGAATGACGCTCATACAACTCACACCACTCGACCTGGCCCTATCGGCCATCCTGGTGCTGGCACTTGCGCTGCTTTCGTTACGGCTTTCACTGGGTATCGAACGCAGGTTATTGATCGCAACGCTGCGTACCGTGATCCAATTGAGCCTGCTGGGTCTGGTACTGAAGTTCCTGTTTGTTCAGTCTCATCCTCTACTGATCGCATCTCTCGCTTTGTTTATGCTATTCGTAGCCGGCTATGAAGTAATGGCTCGACAACAGCGTCACTTCCTCGGCATCTGGGGAATGGGTGTCGGCACACTGTCGATGTTCATCTCTTCATTCACGGTCACCCTGCTGGCGCTGACTATCGTCATCCAGGCCGAACCCTGGTACTCGGTACAGTATCTGATCCCCCTACTCGGCATGTTGCTGGGCAATACCATGTCGGGGATAGCGATTGCCTTAGATAATCTGACCCACAATGCGTGGCAGCAGCGTCGTGAGATCGAGGCACAACTGATGCTTGGGCACTATTGGGACCAAGCCATTCGTGATATTCGCCGTTCGGCATTGCGTAGCGGATTGATACCCATCATCAATGCCATGGCTGCAGCGGGTGTGGTCAGCCTGCCTGGTATGATGACCGGACAAATTCTCGCTGGTGCGCCACCCTTAGAGGCGAGTAAGTATCAAATACTGATTATGCTGTTAATCGCAGCAGGTACAGGATTCGGTGCAATGGCTGCGGTTTGGATTGGATCGAAACGACTCTTCGACGAACGGGATCGTCTGAGACTTGACCGCCTCAGTCAACTCAAAGCGGGAGCCTAATGTGGAGTGTGGCCCTGCCGCGCAGGGTAGCGCCAATGGGACTTACTTAAGAAGAAAAGCCGCAAAAAAACGCTAATCACCGTGAATGAACGCCAAATATGCGTTGTATAGGTCATTTGCGAAAATTTGCGGTGATTAGCGTCCATTTGCGGCAGATCTTATTACTCAGATCTATGAGGAAGCCTCTCGTTCTCCTCTTATCACCTTAATAACCAGCAGAATCAGGGGTAAACCATGCATCAGCAGATCAAAGATATCGATAGGACGCTGCAAGGCTCCTGCTGCCAGCATCTTTAACTTTTCCCACAAATGAGGTTCAGGAAAAAAAGGGGCCATTCCCAGCAAAGCTGCCGGTAGGGCAACCATATGCATAGGTATTTTATCTAACCATTTAAACATCTTTAACCTAGAATCCGCAGTTGAACATGTATTTGTGGGAAATCCCGGCGTGCCCGGCAAGACGTCGTTCGCCGTTAATGGCTATTCCCTTAACAAGAACGACAACGCAGCAGGGTGCGTTGGGATTTTTCACAAATTCATGTAGCGTTTCAGAACTCACCCAATGGGTGCGAGAAAAATGCACTATTTTCATTTGGCGTATCATTACCTTACGTCAGATATTAGCGGTCAACTGCGGAATCTAGGTTTAATCACCCATCAGGCACTCGGGACAAAGCGCAAGATCCGCATCAGACTGACTGAAACAGCAGGCTGTTATCTCATCAAATCCATCACGCCAATCCCCCATTACTGACAATGCCTCTGTAGCCGCATTGCGTTTTGGGTAACCATAAACTCCTGTACTGATCGCTGGAAATGCAATCGTGCGGCAACCTTGCTCTGATGCCAGTTTAAAACTATTCAGGTAACAATCACGCAACAGCTCCGGTTCATCCTGATCACCATCCTGCCAAACCGGACCTACGATCCACTGTGCCGGTAGATTGAATCCTGGGGTTATTCTGGCTTCACCGGTTGGACAGCCGCCCAAAGTTCGGCAATAAGCAAGCAATTCCGCTCCGGCAGCACGATGTATAGCCCCATCTACACCTCCACCCCCTAACAGGGTAGAGTTGGCGGCATTCACTATCGCATCCACTTTCAGCCGGGTGATATCTGCCGTTACAATACGTATCCGACCCATAGACCTAACATCCCCTGTTGAGCACGATATACTCCACTATTCATCTTGAATAGTTGAACCTTATCAGTATTAAAGCCATTCCACTGAAAATTCCAGGATAGTCGATTTCAGCATGTCATATTCAACCCTCAATCTACTATTGATCCTGATGCTGCTACTCTGGTTTTGGCGCGACAGTCTCCGGGTTCGTGAGAGCGCAATCCGTATCAGCCGCAGTGCCTGTAAAAGTCATGGGGTACAGTTTCTTGATCAAACCGTAGCATTACACCGACTGGGGCTTCGCTGGTTTCGCAGTGGATTAAAACTGTGTCGCGTCTATGAATTCGACTATAGCCTGGAGGGTTCCGGCCGGCATACCGGCTATGTGGTAATGATCGGCATGCAGAATGTCAGTCTCCATATCGACCTGCCGAAGCAGCACACAGAACCCGAAATGGATCAGTAATCGTACCTGGGTTTATTAACCGGCAACCTAATATGTCGCATTCAGCCGAAGAGTGCAGGGTTACTTGACCACTTTCAGCGATGGCCGTTTACTCGGTTTTGTCGGGTCAGGCTCATCCTCGGGTTCCTGAGCCAGGTTGACCTCCTCATCAGGAAACAGCATTCCCTGGCCATTCTCCTTGGCATAGATACCCATCACCGCACCAGGCGGGATGAGGATTTCTTCTGCGGTGCCACCGAATCGGGCACTGAAACTGATCCAGTCATTTCCCATTTCCAGCTCTGAAACAGCCGAAGGGTCAACATTCAATATGATCCGCCCATCATCGACAAACTGCCGAGGTACCTCTGCGCCCTCATACTCAGCATTCACCATCAGATAGGGTGTCTTATCATTATCCACCAACCATTCATAGAGTGCCCGGATCAGGTAGGGGCGATTGGGCGACATCTCAGTCATTACTCAGCCACGCATTTCCTGTTCAGCCTCAGAGAGACTTTTGATGAACGACTCTTTTTCAAACACACGCTTGGCGTACTCATGCAGACCTTTAGCGCTAGCCGGGATCTCAACACCCAACTCGGGGAGACGCCACAACAAGGGGGCGATAATACAATCGACCAAGGTGAACTCTTCGCTCATAAAGAAGGGTTTTGCGTTGAATACAGGTGCGGTAGTTATCAGACTCTCACGCAGCTCTTTACGGGCCTTCGTGGCTTCTTTTTTGCTGCTGAGAATGATATCCATCTGGCTATACCAGTCATTATCAACACGATACATCAGCAGGCGCGAGGTAGATCGTGAGACTGGATCCACCGGTAACAAGGGCGGATGCGGGAAGCGCTCATCCAGGTACTCCATGATGATACGCGACTCATAGAGCTTCAAATCCCTGTCTACCAGCGTAGGTAGAGTGCCATAGGGGTTCAGCTCCATGACCTCTTCCGGTACGTTCAACGGATCGATATCCGATACTTCGTAGGTAATATTTTTCTCTGCCAGCACCAGTCTGACTCGATGACAATAGGGATCCGTCGGATCCGAATAGAGGGTCATCACTGAGCGTTTGTTCGCAACTGCTGCCATTTATAGCCTCTCTCCAGAATGTCTGTCAGTCCGGGGCGAGCCCTGTTTGACTGCAAACAAAAAAGTTGTGACACGAAAAAAGGCGCACAGTATAACGCAACTGTGCGCCTTTTTGTCAGATCATGCTGAATGCTTTTTAGTGGACGTCCTTCCAATACTCCTTTTTGAGCAGGTAGGCCATCACAAAGAACACGGCAATGAACAACAATACCCAGACACCGAGGCGCTTACGCTCCATCTGGATCGGCTCGCCGACGTAACTGAGAAATGCCGTCAGATCACGGGCAACCTGATCATACTCTTCAGCGCTCACTGTACCCTGAGTCACTGGTTCGAAGTGATCGAATACCTGGATATCATTACCTCTCGAACCCTTCTTTTCAAGCTTGAATACAGCCTTTTGCGCACCCTGCAGTTCCCACAGCACATGGGGCATACCCACATCCGGGAAGACCAGATTATTCACCCCGAAGGGGAGTTTTTCATCCAGATAGAAGCTGCGCAAGTAGGTGTAGATCCAGTCCACCCCTCGGGCGCGGGATATGACACTCAGGTCCGGTGGAGGACTACCAAACCACTCCGTACCCTGTTCAGCCGTCATGGCGATATCCATGGTATTACCGATCTTGTCGGTCGTGAACATCAGATTCTGGATGACCTCATCCTCAGTCAAGCCAAGATCCTTTGCCATGCGGTTATAACGCTGGAATTTGGCTGAATGACAACTCAGGCAGTAGTTCATGAAATACTTGGCACCACGCTGCAGGGAGGCCTGATCGCCCAAGTCGATATCGGCATCATCCAGATGTACGCCACCACCTGCGGCCAATCCAAGCAGGGGGACCGTGGCTAATAGGAATGCAACAATCAGCTTTTTCATTCTGTCACCCTCTCAGGCACTGGTTTGGTCTTGTCCATTTTGCTGTAGATCGGCATTAGCAAGAAGAAAGCGAAGTAGTAAATCGTTCCTATCTGAGCCATCAGCGTATACAGGTCGGTGGTGGGTTGCGTACCCAGGAAACCGAGAATGACAAAGTTGATCGCGAACAACCAGAGCATGACTTTATACAACATACCCTTATAACGAATTGACTTTACCGGGCTGCGGTCCAGCCATGGCAGAAAGAACATGATCAGAATAGAGGCAAACATCGCCACCACCCCAGGAAAGGCGGAACCCGCAATCGAAGGCACCGCACGCAGGATCGCGTAGAAGGGTGTGAAGTACCAGACCGGCGCGATATGTTCCGGTGTCTTCAGCGGGTTGGCCGGCTCAAAATTGGGGTGCTCGATAAAATAGCCACCCATTTCCGGCGCAAAGAAGACCGCTGCAGCAAACAGAAACAGGAAACCGGCCACACCGGCGATATCCTTTACCGAATAGTAGGGATGGAAGGGGATGCCGTCAGCAGGCGCCTTGTCGTCCCAACGGTTACCCTTAGGTCCCTTCTTGATCTCGATACCATCCGGGTTGTTCGACCCAACTTTGTGCAAAGCGATGATGTGAACGAATACCAATGCAGCCAGCACGAAAGGCACCAGGAAGTGGAGTGCGTAGAAGCGATTCAGGGTAGCGTCGGAGATGACATAGTCTCCACGTACCCAGACACCCAGATCAGGACCTATCACTGGCACTGCGGAGAACAGGTTTACGATAACTTGCGCTCCCCAATAGGACATCTGCCCCCAAGGCAGCAGATAGCCGAAAAAGGCAGTGGCCATCATTGCCAAATAGATAATGACACCGATAATCCACAGCAGCTCACGAGGTTTACGGTAGGAGCCGTACATCAGACCACGGAACATGTGAAGATAGATCACAATAAAGAAGGCGGAAGCACCCGTGGAGTGCATATAACGGATCAGCCAACCCCAATCCACGTCCCGCATGATGTACTCAACAGAGCCAAACGCCAGTTCAGCATCAGGCTTGTAACTCATGGCCAGCCAGACGCCCGTCAGTATCTGGATCACCAGCACCAACATCGCCAGAGAACCCATGAAATACCAGAAGTTGAAGTTCTTCGGCGCGTAGTATTCGGCCAGATGCTCGTTCCAGACCTTGGTCATCGGATAACGATCATCAATCCAGCCCATAAAATTTTTCATCATACTCATCAGGCTGCTCCTCCATCGGCACCAATCAGAATCTTAGTGTCGGAGAGATACTGGTAGGGGGGGATTTCCAAATTATTGGGTGCCGGTACCCCGGAGTAGACCCGACCAGCCAGGTCGAAACGGGAGCCGTGACAAGGACAGAAAAATCCGCCTTTCCAATCGGCACCAAGGTCTTCCGGTGCCAGTTCCGGGCGATAGGTGGGCGAGCAACCCAAATGGGTGCAGATACCCACAGCAACCAAAAACTGTTCTTTGATTGAACGAGCAGGATTTTTGCAGTAGCTCGGCTGCTGACCTGTATCATCCGAGGCTGGGTCAAGCAGTACACTCTCCAGCGAAGCAAGATCCTGCAGATTCTGTTCTGTACGATTCACGATCCAGACCGGTTTGCCACGCCATTTGACACGCATCAACTGACCCGGTTCGAGCTTACCGATGTCAGCCTCAACTGGCGCGCCCGCAGCCTTCGCCTTTTCACTGGGGGCCCAGGCCGCCAGGAACGGGTAGATCACGAAACCGGTGCCAACTGCTCCGACCGCACTGGTAGCAAGCGTTAGGGTACGCCGCTTTTTTAAATCAACGCCATCTGCGCTCATATATTGGACTCCCCAGGTGCTGAACGAGCTGGTTCGGGCCTGAATGGACCTTGTTCAGCCCTTCTATTCAGGACATTAGAATATAGTTAATAAGCCATAAAAACTAACCGAGCATTTTCCATAATGCAGCTTGATAGGTCAAGGAGGATTCATAAAGTGACGGCCATTCATATAGTGTATGAAGGCCATGTCACGAGATAGACTGGGGATTCGCTATTCAGATCTACGCCTGATGGCGCTTTTTCTGGTTACGGTTCCAAAAAGAAACATAAGAACCACTTCTATTTTGAAAATCAGAAAAGCCAAGGATACAACCCGCTACCAACACCCTAGTATGTGGAGGCTGTTGACAAGTTACACTGGGTTATCGATATCAACAAAACGGTATTCCAGGGTAAACCTTTCCGCTAAATGCCGGCCTAGAGCCTGCACACCATATCGTTCAGTCGCATGATGCCCTGCCGCATAATAGTGAATCCCCAACTCCCTTGACAGATGTACAGTCGGTTCCGATATTTCACCTGAGATATAGGCATCCAACCCTAAATCGTAAGCTTCCTGTAGGTAACCTTGCGCAGCACCCGTGCACCAGACTATACGCGTCAAACGCTGTTGATTCGGTGCAACATGCAGTGGCTCTCTGGCTAAGCAATCACCGAGATGCCGTCCAAGATCATCAGCGG
>JAHXHU010000217.1 GCA_025656375.1 Candidatus Thiodiazotropha sp. (ex Ustalcina ferruginea)
GTCCGGGGCCATAACAGGTTGTCGAAGATCGAGTCGATTTCGGGGACTTGGAAGTCCCGAAATCCATCATGAGATCAAAGACTCTCTTGAACAAGTCATTCCGTTGGTTGATCGGATTTGTCCGCGAATGAACGCAAACTAAGAATAGGGATTTCCTCTCGTGTGTCATTTTGACCGGAGGGAGAAATCTTAAACCACGGTTATTTAACCTAGATTCCGCAGTTGAACGCTGTAACTTGAGGTAAATAAAACATTTGCGTTAATTGGCGTTCATTTGCGGACAATCAACTGAGCTGTTGAATAAAGCCGCGGTGAGTGTCCATTCTTACCCACTCGATCAGGGGAAGAGCTTCTATTTTTTTATAGGTTATTCTGTAAATTACACATCGTTGTGAAGATCGAGGGTACTTCTCTCAGCTGTCTCGCTTTGATTTTTAGCGCCATCATTGCGCAACAGCTCGAGCTGTTCGAGATAGGTGTCACTGACATCGCCGGTGACGTACTCACCATTGAACACAGAGGTATCAAAGCGTTCGATATCTGTCTTACCTTTTTTCTGAACCGCTTCAATCAGATCCTCCAAATCCTGGTAGATCATGCGGTCAGCGCCAATGATATCCCTTACTTCATCCGCTGTTCGGTTATGGGCCACCAGTTCGCTGGCAGAAGGCATATCAATGCCATAGACATTGGGATAGATCACCGGTGGTGCTGCAGAAGCGAAGTAGACTTTGTTTGCACCGGCTTCACGGGCCATCTGCACGATCTGCTGTGATGTAGTCCCTCGCACAACCGAGTCATCCACCAACAGGACATTCTTGCCCTTGAATTCCAGATCGATGGCATTCAACTTCTGCCTGACAGATTTTTTGCGCACCGTCTGTCCCGGCATGATAAAGGTGCGCCCGATATAGCGATTTTTTATAAAACCTTCGGTGTAGCGTACATTCAGCTCATTCGCCAATGTCAGTGCAGCGGTACGACTGGTGTCCGGGATCGGTATGACCACATCGATATCATGATCCGACCACTCTCTCAGAATTTTTCTTGCCAGCTTTTTACCCATGCGCGAGCGGGCTTTATGAACAAAAACATTATCGATAATTGAGTCAGGGCGGGCAAAATAGACAAATTCAAAAATACAGGGGGATTTGACTGGATTGGCAGCGCACTGTTGGGCGTGAAATTTCCCCTCCTTGCTGATGAAGATCGCTTCCCCAGGCTCCAGATCACGAACCCGTTCAAACCCCAATGTGTCAAGGGCAACACTCTCGGATGCAATCATGTACTCAGTACCCTTGTCCGTCTCACGCTTACCATAGACAATTGGGCGAATGGCATGGGGATCGCGGAATCCGATCAGACCCACTCCCGGAATCATGGCCACTGCTGCATAGCCCCCACGACAGCGTCGATGAACACCAGCCACTGCTTTGAAGATATCCTCCGGCGCAATACGCAGCTTATTCTGCATCTGCAGCTCGTGAGCAAAGATGTTGAGTAATATCTCAGAGTCAGACGAGGTGTTGATATGGCGCAAATCCTCAACAAACAGATCCCGTGTCAACTCTTCCGCGTTGGTCAGGTTGCCATTGTGCGCCAATGTGATGCCGTAGGGGGAGTTGACATAGAAAGGTTGAGCCTCAGCTGAGGAGGCACATCCGGCCGTTGGATAGCGAGCATGCCCTATCCCCATTCTGCCTTTCAGACGCAACATGTGGCGTGTATGAAAGACATCGCGTGCCAAGCCGTTGGCTTTACGCAGGTAGAGTTTGCCTTTTTCGCAGGTAACAATACCGGCGGCATCCTGACCACGATGCTGTAACACCAGCAATGCATCGTATAGCGACTGATTGACAGGTGTCTTACCCACCATTCCTACAATACCGCACATGATTTAGTTCTCCGAATCAGTAGTGGAAGTTTGCAGCAATATCATCAGGGAGAAAACTCTTTAACCAGAGGGCCATATCCTGAAAATAGGGAATCAAGCGCGACGCCTGCCACCAGTTGTCGTTCGGGAAGGGTGTCAGGCCTGCCAGCAGGACTATAACAGCCACCACGACAGCGCCGCGGGCGACACCGAAGAAGATCCCTATCAGACGATCGGTTCCACTCAATCCGGTGGTATCGACCAGCACCTTCATGAAGTGGTTGATGACCGCTCCAAGGATGAGCACCAGCAGCAGGATAATAGCGTAAGCGACACCCAGGCGAATGGATTGCACATCGATCCAGGGTTCCAGTTCGACAGCCAGTGGACGAAAGAAAAACCAGGCAAGGATAAAAGCGGCTATCCAGGTGGCAAGCGAAAGCGCTTCCTGAACAAAACCCCGGATCAGGCTTATGATAGCTGAGAGTGCAATGATGGCGATGATCAGAATGTCGATCCAGAGCATATCGCTATCCTACCAGTAGATCGAATTGAGGGACTTCCAGGAGCATGTCGCGCGGATACCCTAGAAAAAAGCGTGCCCGGAACGAATCCGGGCTGACTTTTATCGAATCTGGTGGAGCCAGGCGGGATCGAACCGCCGACCTCAACACTGCCAGTGTTGCGCTCTCCCAGCTGAGCTATGGCCCCGGAAAGCGGCGAATGTTAGGGGATTATCCCCATTTTGTCCACTGCTTTTTTCCCGCTCTCGCCATCGTCGAGCGGGTTGCTGAAAGAATAGGATTAGCCAGGAATCGCGCTGATCCAAGAAAAGACACCCTGGTTTCATTCGTCATCACCGTGACCTCGGCATTCCGGCGAATGCCGGAATCCAGGGATGGTACATCTGTTAGAGATTCTGGATCCCGGCATTCGTCAGGATGACGGTGAAACATCAAATCTGACTGTCTACAGACCGGGAATCACCAACTGTATGAAGATAGTGGTAAAAGCACAATTTCCTGTAGTGGTTATTATCCAGCCAGGATTATTATTTTATAGTTTTCAGCCACCCGCTTTGTCGATTTTCGCCCAAGAGTCACGCAAGGTGATAATCCGGTTGAACACCAACGCCTCTCTGGCTGCCTGGCGGCTATCCAGTATGAAATATCCTTCTCGCTCAAACTGGTACTGTTCACCCACACCCGCCTCGGCCAGCGCTGGTTCGAAATAGCAGTCAGTCAGGGTTCGCAAGGAGTCAGGGTTGAGGTTGTCTGTAAAACGACCTCCCTCCTCCACTTTATCGGCATTGGCCTGATTGAAGAGCCTGTCATAGAGGCGCACTTCACCTTTCACCCCATGTTGAGCAGAAACCCAGTGGACGACCCCCCTCACTTTACGTCCTTGGGGATTCTTACCGAGGGTCTCCGGATCGTAGCTGCAACGCAGTTCAACGATTTCACCCTGATTGTTCTTCATCACTTCTTCACATTTGATGACATAGGCGTTGCGCAGACGCACTTCCCCCCCCGTCACCAGGCGTTTGTATTTCTTATTGGCCTGCTCACGAAAATCGGCTTGATCGATATAGACTTCGCGGCAGAAATCGATCTGTCGCTCTCCCATTGCCTCGTCTTTGGGGTGATTCGGTGCAGTCAATGATTCACTCTGCCCCTGTGGATAGTTCTCGATCACCACCTTCAAAGGGTGCATCACCGCCATACGACGGGGTGCATGGGCATCCAGATCCTCTCGAATACAGTTTTCCAGCATCCCCATCTCCACCAAACCATCCGACTTGGTGATACCGATACGCAGGCAGAATTCACGAATCGATGCCGCGCTGTAGCCACGACGCCTCATACCCGCCACTGTCGGCATGCGTGGATCGTCCCAACCCTCTACAAACCCCTCATCAACCAACTGTGTGAGTTTCCGTTTACTCAACACGGTGTATTCCAGATTGAGCCGGGAAAACTCGATCTGCTGCGGGTGGCAAGGGATAGAGATATTATCCAGCACCCACTCATAGAGCGGTCGATGATCTTCGAATTCCAGGGTACAAAGAGAGTGTGTAATTCCCTCCAGGGCATCAGAGACCGGATGGGTGTAGTCATACATCGGATAGATGCACCAGGCCTCCCCGGTCTGGTGGTGAATCACACCATGACGAATCCGATACAGGGTCGGGTCGCGCAGGTTCATATTGGGTGACCCCATATCGATCTTGGCCCGCAGAACCCGCTCCCCATCGGCAAAATCACCCGCCTTCATGCGTGCAAACAGAGCCAGATTTTCCTCCACCGAACGGGATCGATAGGGGCTCTCCTGACCGGGCTCTTTGAGGGTGCCACGATAGGCCCGCATCTGCTCGCCATCAAGATCGCAGACATAGGCCTTTCCTGCCTGGATCAGCTCCACCGCAAAGTCATGGAGTTGCTGAAAATAGTTTGAGGCATAGAAGAGACGATCCTGCCAATCGTAGCCAAGCCAGCGCACATCCTGCTGGATACTGTCGACAAATTCGATATTCTCCTTATGCGGATTGGTGTCATCGAAACGCAGATTGCATTGTCCATTGTAGTCCTTGGCAATACCGAAATTGAGCACAATCGATTTAGCGTGCCCAATGTGCAGATAACCATTCGGTTCCGGTGGAAATCGGGTATGCACATGGCCATCGTTTTTACCTGCCTTCAGGTCCTGCTCGACGATCTGGCGGATAAAGTTCGTCGTGGTGCTGTTTTCCGTTTCGCTCATGATGTTTGCTTCTTTGCTCTGGTTTGCCTGTACTAAAAAGTTCGTCGCCTAACCGGCATTGGCTTCACGTTGGCGAATATAGTCGAGTGCCTTATCGATGCGCTGCAGGCTCGCCTCTTTACCCACCAGGTAGAGGGTCACGTCGATGCCGGGCGATGCGGCGCGTCCCGCTACGGCTACGCGCAGTGGCTGTGCCACCTTACCCATCTTTACATCCAGATCTGCCGAGACCTGTTCCACCGCTGCGTGTAGTGTCTCCTCTGTCCATTCGCCCAAACTATCCAGCGTTTCACGTATCCGCTCCAGAGGTTCCCTGGCTGCGGGACGCAGATGTTTTTTGGCCGCCTTCTCTTCAAACGCCTCATAATCCTGATAACAGAAGGCGCTCATCTCAGCCATCTCCACCAGACTCCTGGCCCGTTCCTGATGGGCTTCGGCGACCGCCACCAGATCGGGACCCTGCGAGGGATCGATACCGAGATTTCCCATGTGCGGACTGAGCAGATGGGCGATGCGCTTCGCATCATCCTGTTTGATGTAGTGCTGATTCAGCCACAACAACTTGTCGGTATTGAAGCAGGAGGCAGCCTTGTTCACCGCATCGATATCAAACAGTTCAATCATCTCATCGACGCTAAAAATTTCCTGATCCCCGTGTGACCAGCCGAGTCGCACCAGGTAATTGAGCAGTGCTTCAGGTAGAAAACCGGCCTCCCGATACTCCATCACACTGACCGCACCATGCCGTTTCGACAATCTTGCCCCATCATCGCCGAGGATCATCGGCACATGGCCATAGATGGGAGGGCTCGCATCGAGCGCCTGTAAAATATTAATCTGTCTGGGCGTATTATTGAGATGATCATCGCCTCGGATGACATGGGTTATCTTCATATCCAAGTCATCCACCACCACCGTCAGGTTGTAGGTGGGTGAACCGTCTGTACGCCGGATAATCAGATCATCCAGTTCTTCATTGTTGAAAGTGACCCGGCCACGAATCAGGTCATCCACTGCAACCACCCCTGTCTCCGGATTACGGAAACGGATCACATGAGGCTCGTCCGGGCTCACCTCAATATCACGGCAGTGGCCATCGTAGCGCGGCTTCTCCTTGCGCTTCATTGCTTCGTCACGCAATTTATCGAGGCGCTCATGACTGCAGTTACAACGATAGGCCAGGCCACGTTCCAGCAGATTCTGAATGACCTCATCGTAGCGGTCGAAGCGCTTGGTCTGATAGAAAGGCCCCTCATCGTACTCCAGACCCAACCAAGTCATACCCTCCAGAATCGCATTCACCGACTCCATGGTGGAGCGCTCCAGATCGGTATCCTCGATACGCAACACGAACTTTCCGCCATGTTTACGAGCATAGAGCCAGGAAAACAGGGCAGTACGAGCACCACCCACGTGAAGAAAGCCGGTCGGGCTGGGAGCAAATCGGGTACGGACAGTCATGATCAGATAGTGAATCCAGTTACTGGCAAAACCGCGATTCTAACAGACCCGGGGTGATTCGGAAGCTGGGAAATCACATCAGGATTCAGAGCGCCCCCAGTCTCGACCCCCACAGTGGCCTCGATTGACCTGCTACCTATACCGCTTTAGAATGCGCCGCTCACGCACTCGGGCGCATAGCTCAGCTGGGAGAGCGCTGCAGTCACATTGCAGAGGTCACAGGTTCGATCCCTGTTGCGCCCACCAAATAATCATGGATACAGGTCATTCCCTGCACTGCAGGGCATTCTGTGCAAGAAAACTTTTCAGCATCTCTTTCATCATTACACCGATCTGGTCTCTTACCCTATTGAGCAGATTTTCATGGGCAGACAATATATTTAAGGTGTGATTTTTAGAGGCACATGAGCATGACTGTCCGGTGCCCTTTCTTTTGGTTACTTTTTATTTTGGCGCAAAAGAAAAGTGACTTGCCCAGGAGGGCGAAAAAAGAGGCTGCCCGCCAATACGGTAAAAAAATAATTCCCAAGACTCATCAAATGGACTCAGGCATTCGTCCACTATGGTCCAGAATAAATTTCATCGACCGGAACCCGGGTTTAAAGCCTGTCGACTGGTAAAACTATCTACAATTTAACCGCCAAGCTCGAAGAGGCTTTGCCTTGTTCATCAATAGATTGGTGGGGCAGGCCCCACCCTACAATCCATTTCTAAGTGTAGGGCGGGGCCCTGCCCCACCGTAAGACGCTACTTATCAAACACCCCGTTACGTAAAAAAAACACCACCTGTCGAATAACCTCATCGTCTCGCATAATAAACATATGGTCAGCCTTAACCAAAAGGAAATCTTTCATTTCCGGTAGCTTGGTGCGTTCAACTGCAACCTTGCCATCGTCTTCACCTGGAATCTCAGGCAGAAACCAGGATGCTCCCTCTTTCTCTCCAGCAATAATGCCAATCTCACCGTCTATGGGTTTGAGTTTATTGGGCAGACTGTCGCCATCCGTGCCCAGAACCTGCCCAGCCGGTCCCAGAATCGTCTTATAGAAAAAGCCGTCTTTCATCTCATCGGTGATTTCGCTGCCTTGATTGGGAGGCGCCAACATCACAATCCGACCCAGTTTAGCTACAAGGTGATCCTGCAAATAATATCTTACGAGAATGCCACCTAGGGAGTGGGTGACAAAATGGATTTTCTCACTCTGTTGGCTGTTGCAGAACGCCAAGCCTGATTCAATCGCCGGTTCAGTCAGTTCATCAACACCTTGGGTCAGACTGGGATAGCTGTCATTCCACACACGATAACCCTGCTCCTCCAAAGCCTCTTCAATCAGCCCCAATGAGAGGGAAGTGCGACCCATACCATGCAAGAGAATAGCGCATTCACTCTGAGAACCCGGAGCGACAGGTATATACAGCGATAACAGTAGACAAAGAAAAAACTGTTTCATCATCGATCAGACAATCGATTGGCAATTCGGACCATTCTGGCCAACTCCTTTTCCAGTTCCTGACGTTTATGGCGAAGATAAGCCTTCAGATCACGCTTACGTAGAAAAAGCAGAAACACGCTGATATTCTCTAGAATTCGCTGTTTTTCGCCACGTACAAGCAGAGCAACAGCTGAGCTAATAATGAGTGTGGAGGCATACAGCAGCATCCACTTCCAGCCAAAGTAATGAAAAACCAGAAAGATCTGTATGCCCCAGATGAATGTAAAAAAAAGAAGCCCCATAACCATTTTGGTAGTGTCGTGTTGATTGGTTCCCTTGGCGAAATGGTTTGAAAGATGTTTTGTCAATTGATAGGGAATATAACTATTGATGATGCCCCATAAGGCGACAGGAAAAACAACCAGCAGCATCCAGGTCGTTCGCAGTAAGTAGAGCCCGATTAATGTGGGCTTGTAATCAATCGATAGTTGATAATCCTTCACACCACAATGCTGACAGATTTTTTCAAACTGTTTTAACTGGATAATTAGCGCTCGCACTTTATCAGGCTCGTAATTCCTGAGTAATCGCTGTGCATCGATAAGACGCTGCTGAGTGCGGAAACGTTGCTGGAGATTACGATGATGATATTTTCCATGACGAAATGCGAAGAAATGTTCAACTCTGGCAACCAGGTTAATCTCTTCCCAACTTTCTGCATTCAACGTGATGGATTCCAGACCGGCACGGATTCGTCCGGTCAACTCAATAACATTCTGTTCTTGGGTGTTCTCTTTAGCAAAAACCAGGTTGAGCGGCTTACCAAATTGAACCAATACAGCACTGCGGAATTGACCCTTTTCCGGAAAAGTCAGACCGACAGGAATGACGGCTGGCTCAGATCCGGTTGCCTGGATCGTTTCCAAGGCCATCCGTGCCGCTCCCGTTTTCAGCTCCGTCAACTTGGGAATGTCATGACTTTGTCCCTCGGGAAAGATAATCAGGGTTTCACCCTTGGCAAGCAGTTCATAGCATTGTGAAAAGGTATCTTTGTTTTTTGCAGTATCAGCACCTGGATCACCGCGGCGAAAAATGGGAACCGCACCAATTCGTTGCAGGATCGGTTTTAGCAGAGGGTTTTTAAACAACCCACTACGCGCCAGCGGGCGAATAGCCTTTCCGGTTGCTGCCTGCAATACCACTGCGTCAGCAAGCGCATTAACATGATTTGCACATAATATAATGCCCTGCTTTTCAGGAAAATTGTCAACACCGGAAACTTCAAACCTGCGGTAAAACACCTTCACTACAAGCCGGCAGAAACCTTGCCACACTTTTTCAAACCAGGTTAACGTCCCTTGTCCTGACTCTATTGACGGTTCTATTCCCATGGTGCGTTCAAGAATATCATGCCAGTGGAATATATAGCAGCCATGCCCAATCCCATCCAGTCACATACGAAAACCACACACCTTTAAACCCTGTTGCCAGGAGATGGTAAGTGATGCTGTGGATGGATGTACAGTCAAAGGGCTCTTTTAACTCAAGTATCGGAGTTTATCAGCTAATGTCTCTTCCCTATAACGAACTGATATTCATGAATAATGATGGCCAAGAGGAGATTGTATCTGTGTCAGAACATGGCTGTTCAACGTCATTTCGATTGAACAGAGCAATCTTAAGCCAAGGTGGTCGATGATGCCTCCTATGGTCGGCATGACACAGTACTCGAAATCCGAAACTTGGGTATTAACCAGGCCGTTTTACCGTTGCAAGCTGATCTTAACCCGCCGATTTTCAGCTCGTGCCATTTCAGTTTGCTTTGCAATCTTAGGTTTGGATTCCCCATAGTGTCGTTGGGTCATCAAGATCTGCTTGACCCCCTTTTTTGACAGATATCGAGAGACACGCTCTGCTCGCCGTGCTGACAGTCGTTTATTATAGCGTCTGCCTCCCTGATCATCGGCATGACCTGCGATCATGATGCGATTGATCTTTTCGTCGGCCACAATGTAGGCCGCTAATTGATTCAGTTGTTGTTGAGCTTGCTTATCCGGGGTATCGACATCCAGTGCAAAATGAACAACTGTATGCCGGTAATCAGTGAGTCCGTTATTTGGCAATTGCCGGAGACACTGTTTGAATTCCCGATAGGCTTTTTGAAAATGCACGGGTGACAGCTGTACCTGAACCTGTCTGCGACTATCATCCCAATCAAGAAAATCAAAGCTCCCTAACTGTCCTTTGTTCAAGGAGGTGAGCAACCAGCCCGCTTGCTTCCGATCGAGCTGCAGGGGACGCATGCCCGAGTGAATCACTACCATTTGCTTGAGCGAATCGGGTTCATTATGCTCCCATGCCGGTGAGACCTCCCTAAGGATAGCCTCGACTTTTTCCGGTATGGGTTGGTAGCTATCGATAAGGAAATGGAGATTGTCTCCTGCGATACGTCGAAAGCGCGCTAGACCAAATTGAGGTATTTCGTGTTGCAACTCACAATTGACGCCTGAACCGGAAAATCCCCACACCGACTCATGCATTCCCGCCACATAGCGCTGTGCCTCGAGCTCAGCAGCATTGAGCAAATTCGAATTGAAAATGGCCAGTAGAATCAAGATAACCATCAAGCAGAAGCTTCTAGTTATCTTTTGTCTGCTCTCCAAATACGCCATACCCACCATCCGCCAATTAATAACTGAATCTGTGAAGCTTATCGGCCAACTGAGATCGATCCTTAACGGACCCTTGGAGAGTAGTGTATAGGAATAGAATTGACCAACGAATCGGTTAGAACCTGATAACCTGTGTTTTTTAAACCATGTCATCCCTGTCTTCGCCAGGATGACATGGTTTTGCACAGTTGGCGTTCTGAACTGGTAGAAAAACTTGTAAAGTTACTCGTCTTCGTGGGCCTTCAGGTAATCGATAAGGCTACGAAAACGATTGTAATCCTGGCGATGAAAGACGGGATCGTCAATATGGGCGATCTCCTGTTCAAGCTTCTCCCAATCTTTATCACTGAGCACCTTATCAACAAGGGAAAAGACTTCGTGCTCTTCCAGATTAAGATGCAGACGTTGCAGGGCCACAAACTCTCTACCCCGAGTCTCTACTTCCTCTCTCAACAGCACCTCCCCCTGCATGGCTCCCTCCAGTGTCTCTCTGAAAGTATGCGCTAAACCGATTAGATCACCATGTTCTTTGCATATACGCTCATACAATGCATGATGTTCTTTCATCGATTTCTTGCGAAATGCCACACGATTGATTTGATCTTCAGTGGGGTGGTGTACCTGCTCGGCATAGTGTTCGATATAGTCCAACATCTCGATCTTGAGATCGAAATCTGATTCGTGACCGGCATACAGGGCATCCAACTCGCTACTCAAAAGATCGAGTAATCGGCTAAGATTGATATGATCACGGTGGAGTTTTTCCAGTAATGGTCTCATGTCACCTCTCTTTTTCTCAATCGGTGCCAGATCCAACCCTCCGGCCTGGCCTCACCCGTAAGAATATAGTTCAGGGCGTTTTCATTTTGCAGGGTCCCATCCATGCGATTTTCCGCATATAACGCACCACAGAAGAGCACATGATCGTCTTTTTGTACCTTCATATCCTCTTCAGGAAGCAAGAAATAGTCATAAAGCATCAAAGGAATACAGGGCAGTTTTGTATTCCTGTCCCTGGGATCAATCATCAACTCGCCCAGCGTTAACTGATTGCCTCGCCGCACATAGGAGCACACTGCATGGGAATCATCCTCCGAAAAGGCCACTTCCCATACTTCAGGTCACCAAGGCAGAGATTCTGCTGATCAGTTGGCAGGCCCATTCGTCATCCTGGTGCATCACCAGTTTGACAAACTGATGTTGCATCGGGACGCCTAATAATACCCGGATGCGATTGGCGATGATATCACTGGGCAACATCACCATATCCGCATTAACAGCCTGTATGACCGGATCGTTGTGTTTGAGATTCTGTCTTAATATAACGAACAGGTCACTATTCAATTCTCTCGCAGTCATGATAATGGAGAGATTATTGGCATCATTGTCGGTTCCAGCCACCAGGCCGACAGCCCTTTCGATATTAGCTTCCGATAAGGTATCCGCCTCGGTACCACGCCCTTTTACAAAAGGTGATTGAGGTATCCCGGTCAAATCAGGTTCCGCTTCCACGACGACCACCTCCAATCCCTCACGGACAAGCTTGTCGTAGACGGCCTTACCGAATCGACCGTAGCCGCAAATCACCCACAGCCCCTTACTGGGCGGGTAGACAGGGTCATTGAGCATATCCCGCTTACCCAATGACAACCAGTCCTGCAGTAGGCTGAGACAAGGTGCCTGTATCGCCGTGGCCAAGTGAAGGGCGAATGCATCGAAGGGATCGATAATATAGTCAGTCCCGAATGAGGCCATGTTGTTCTCGATATCATGGGAATCGGCCCGACAGATTACTTCTATATCAGGATGCAACAGTTTAGAGGTAATGGCGATCTTCAGATTAGCTTCATTGGAATTGGTCAATGCCGCTACGCCTTCACATAGGGGGTGGTTCAGTCCTGCCTCCAGAAGATGTGCAGGCAGCCACATAAACCCGGCACATATTCACGAAGATTTTCCAGCTTAAGCAGATTGACTCTATCATCAAGAATATCAATCACTACTGCATGCTGGTTTCTGTCAGTGAGGGCTTTGACCAAGGCTTCACCTGTCTGGCCATACCCACAAATAAGATAAAATGATTCACACATCCGACTGATTTTCTTGGCAAATCTTCGCTCAGTTAATGCATTTTGAAAGGTCTCATCCTTGAGTAGTGCCAGTACCGTACCAATCGAATACAGCCAAACCACAACAGTAAAGAAGATAGAAAAAATAACCCACAATCGTTGACCTGATGTAAAGGCGTAGGGAATTTCACCAAAGCCGATCGTGCTGGACATGAAGCTTACAAAGTAAAAGGCATGAAAAATATCCATATGCCAGACATTACCGTCTGGGTCCTTACCCGGTATAAGCACCAATCCCAACATGGCGATTGAGTAGGTGAGGATCAGCGTCAGCAGCGGTGCCCGCATACGCCGGAAGATCAAGAAGAAGATATTGTTCATGAACCCTGCTGCAACTGACTTAACGGCGCAGCATAACGGTTTCGATAATCAACAATACCACTGAAACCACATTGGCCAACATGGCTCCCCCCGAGAGTGAAACGATACTGGCCGTGGCGACCGTTGTAAGACCTGTCTCAGTCACATGCACAGCCACTACCCATACCAAAGCTGCGGCAAACAGTTGCAGAAGCGCAACCAGACTGGTGGCCAACAGCACCGCGCCCATTTGGGTTCGGTCGCCAAACTTGAGCACTGTAGCGACCATGTTTACCACAATAACAGCAAACAACTCATAGACGTGGTGGTGATCCGGATTATCCAGTTCGCCGACAAAGAACCCAAAGTTGAGGGTTAAGGCAAGCACGATGAAAAAACCAAAAAGCACCTTCTCCGGATTCACACTTATTCTCCTGTAAAAACCACATAGACTCTGATCTTGGTGCAAAAGATAGCCTTTTTCCAGTCGTTTAGGTGCATATAGAAAACAATTATTGCTATATGGGTTAGATTTCGGCCCGGTTTCAAGGTCGCATACCCTGTCGAAAGCCCCATTTATCACTCAAACCGCATAATTAATAGAGCCAGCCCTATCCGCTAAAGCTTTTTAAAAATTGAACGCTACAAAATGCAATAAGGGAGAGAGTTTCAGTGCGCAAACCACTCTCTCTATTCCGGGTAACACCCTCTATATTGAGTGATTGAATCATGTCTAACTTTATAAAATCTGTAGATGACCGCACACGTCTGGCTGGCACCAACCGCCTGGAGGTCCTCCTTTTCAGCCTGGGAAAGGATATCACGACCGGTCGTGAAGAGACCTATGGAGTCAATGTTTTCAAAGTTCGTGAAGTCATGCTGGTACCTGAAATCACCCATGCACCCGATATGCCGCCTTCTGTAGAGGGAATGGTCAGTTTGCGGGGAAATATGATTCCTGTTATCAACCTCCCTGATTTCTGTGGCATTCAGACTGAGGAGAAACCCGGTATTCTGATTGTCACTGAGTACAACAAACATGTGCAGGGCTTTCTGGTACATGCGGTCGACACAATAGAGCGGCTGGCCTGGGAAGATGTCAAGGTTCCCCCACCCATGATGGCGCAACAGCATGGTGGTCTGGTGACCGCTGTCACCGAATTAAAGGATAAGCGGCTGGTGATGATCATGGATGTTGAAATGGTACTCAGTCAAACCTCGGGATTCGGTCAGGGCTCAGATATATTCGAGGGCATCCAGCACGTGGGCGATACTGATATCACCTTGTTGTTTGCTGACGATTCCGCCGTTGCAAGAGATCAGATAATACGCACCATGGATCACATGGGCATTAAATACATAGGCACGACCAATGGATCTGAAGCCTGGCAGAAGTTGAAAGAGATTGCTGATCGCGCGGAGGCAACCGATCATAAACCCAGTGATTTTATACAGATCATACTCACCGACGTGGAGATGCCCGAAATGGACGGCTATGTGCTGACCAAGAAAATCAAAGAAGATGCACGCTTCAGTGATATCCCGATCATTATGCACTCCTCTCTCTCGGCAGATGCCAATATGGCCTTGGGTAAGGGCATGGGCGCAGATGCCTATGTGCCCAAATTCGAACCCACCGAGCTTGCAGCAAAACTCCATGAGATGATCAGCAATGTCCATAACCAAAAGGCCTCCTAGTATACTGCCTCATCACTAGGAACAACTTCTGACTGGATTCATGCAGGGAGCCAACTCTGGCTCCCTGCCAGATAGCTTGAGCCAAGGGTTGTTACCTAAGGTAACAGCTGCTAGGCTCTAGAGATGCGAGAGCCACCCCCACCCGATCGACAGATCGACCGTACCCTGGCCTTGGGTCTGTTGATCCTGCTGCTCTTCTCCACCCCGATCATGATTTGGTGGACATCAGCGGGCAGCCCCTGGTACCTCCCCTACATTATTTGGCTGGGGGTCATCTTTTTCATCGCCTGGATTAATCTGCGTCATTATGAGCCATGATCTCTGGTTACTGTTCGGGATCGGCTTTTTCTACCTGGCGCTGCTGTTCCTTATTGCCTACGCGGGAGACAGTGGAAGAATTCCCGAACGGCTGATTCGCCATCCCTTGATCTATGTCCTCTCCCTGGGTGTCTACGCCACCTCCTGGACCTACTACGGCAGTGTTGGTTTTGCCCAGAGTCAAGGTTATCTATTTCTGACTGTCTACCTGGGGGTCACCCTTGCATTTGCTCTCACCCCGATACTGTTTCAGCCGATTTTACGTCTAACCAGAGAGTATCAGCTGACATCACTGGCCGATCTGTTTGCATTCCGCTACCGCAGTCAACTGGCAGGCATCCTGGTGACCCTGTTTATGCTGGTGGGTACCCTACCCTACATCGCTCTGCAGATCAGGGCTGTGACAGATTCACTCCAGGTACTCAGTCAAACAGTTGCGCCAAGAATTTTAGCCTTGATCTTTTGCTCTACGCTGGTGGTATTCGCCATTCTGTTTGGTGCCAGACACAGCACCAGTCGAGATAAACATCGCGGCGTGGTACTGGCCATCGCCTTTGAATCGATGGTAAAGCTGGTAGCAATGATGGTCATAGGCCTGACGACCCTATTCGGTGTATTCGGTGGTTTTGACGGCCTCAGTCAATGGCTCAGTGAGCATCCGGAATCACTTGATCGACTCTATCAACCCGTCAGGGAAGGACCCTGGTCGACCTTGCTGTTGTTGGCCTTTGCGGCTGCATTTCTGCTGCCGCGACAATTCCATATGTTGTTTACAGAGAATCTGGATCCCAAAGCGTTGCGCACTGCAAGCTGGGGCTTCCCTCTGTTCCTGTTGCTGATTAACCTACCAATTCCTTTGATTCTCTGGGGTGGTGAGGCACTGAAACTCACCTTGCAACCCGACTACTTCGCTTTGGGAATCACCCTCAGTCAAGGTCCCTCCTGGATACCGATACTCGCTTTTATCGGTGGCATATCATCAGCAAGTGCGATGATGATCATCACAACCCTGGCTTTGTCATCGATGACCCTGAACCATATCCTGCTTCCGACCAATTTCCCTGATCCGGAGGTCAATCTCTATCGTTGGCTGCTGTTGGGACGGCGACTCTTGATCGCACTGATCATTATGGCGGGATATGGTTTTTATGTATTGCTGGAGAAGCATCAGGGGCTGGTACAGCTTGGATTGATATCCTTTGTCGCAGTGGCGCAATTTCTTCCGGGTATCATCGGCCTCCTCTATTGGCGACGCGCCACCCGACTCGGTTTCATCCTCGGTTTGGTAGCAGGCATTGCCATCTGGTCAGGCGCACTGCTGCTCCCCTTATTGGGGAGTTCTGGATTTGTCCGGACCGAATTCGATATCCCTGCATTGCAGCTTGCCTCCGGTATGGATCAGTGGGAGTTCGCCACATTCTGGTCACTAACCGCCAATATTCTGCTTTTTGTCTTTGGTTCTCTGGTCAGCAAGCAGAGCCTGGGCGAAAGGGAGGCAGCCAGCGCATGCTGCAGTGAGTCACTGGTACCGATGGGTGGCATGGTCAGTGCCGGTTCAACCGCCCAGTTCACCAAACAGTTGGCACAGATGCTGGGTAGTGAGGCGGCACAACGGGAGGTCCAGCAAGCCCTACGGGACCTCAGTCTTGCAGCCAATGAGACCCGTCCATCGCAACTGCGTCGTCTGCGTGAGCGTATCGAGCGAAATCTATCCGGCCTCTTAGGCCCTCAATTGGCGCATATGATCATCAATCGCCGCCTACAGCTGGATATCCATACCCAGTCTGCATTGGCTGATTCGATGCGCTTCATCGAAGACCAACTGGAGCACTCTCGCTCGCGTCTGCGAGGTCTCAGCGCCGATCTCGATAACCTGCGGCGCTACCACAGACAAATTTTGCTCGATCTGCCACTGGGGGTCTGTACTATCGATCGATTGCGTACAGTCACCATTTGGAACCTGGCCATGGAAATCATGACCCGCGTACCTGCACGGGATGCAATCGGTGTGTCGCTACACCGACTGCCCGCCCCATGGGGACATCTACTGGCAGGATTCGCCTCTGCAGCCGATGAACATATTCATCACCTGGAGGTCACCCATAAAGATAAGAGCCGCTGGTTCAATCTGCATAAGGCTGCAATCCCTGCCCCATTACCTGTCGATCACCCCGTTGAAGAGGCGCGCACCAGTCAGGTCATGCTGATGGAGGATCTCACTGATCTTGAAACACTGGAAGCTGAGCTTGCCCATAGTGAACGCCTCGCTTCTATCGGTCGATTGGCTGCCGGGGTGGCCCATGAGATAGGCAACCCGGTAACCGGTATTGCCTCACTGGCTCAAAACCTACGCCATGAGGATGATCCTGAGCTGGTTCGGGAGAGTATCGAGGAGATCATCAACCAGACCCAGCGCATCACTACCATTGTGAAGACTTTAATGAACTTCAGCCGTGGTGGTGGCATCGGTGGTAGTATCTGTGACTTCTCGATAAGCGAGGTTGCAGATGAAGCTGTTCGTTTGGTGAAACTGACTCACCATGGCCGACAGGTCCAGTGTGCAAACCTCTGTACTACAGATCTGATCATCCAGGGGGACCGACAGGGCATCTCCCAGATCCTGGTCAACATCCTCACCAATGCCTGTGACGCCTCACCACCGGGTGGACAAGTGGAACTGATTGCCAGAGAGATTGGCGACCTTGTCAGAATCGAGGTCCAGGATCATGGCGAGGGAATTGCTGAACAGAATCTGAGTTATATTTTCGAGCCTTTTTTCACCACCAAGGCACCGGGTGAAGGAACCGGACTGGGGCTTGCCATTGCTTACAAAATCGTCTCAGACCACAAGGGAGCTATCTCGATCGACTCGGAAAAAGGGGTTGGGACTCGGGTTATTGTTGACCTTCCCCGAGCCGGTATACACGCAATTCTCTCAAAAACATCATGAATCAGATTCTTATTATTGAAGACGAAGAAGTCATCCGTCGCGCAGTAAAACGATTGCTGGAGCGCCATGGCTATCAAATAGCTGAGGCAGGCTCAGTTGAGGAGGCACAAAGACATCCCCTTGCTTCATTCGACCTGATTATCAGTGACGTCCGTCTACCCGGCGTCCCCGGCACTCAAATCATAGAGCTGGCAAGCCCTGTACCGGTTCTGATCATGACCAGCTATGCCAGTATCCGTTCTGCTGTGGATGCTATGAAACTCGGTGCCATTGACTATATTGCAAAACCCTTCGACCACGATGAATTATTGATGGTGGTCGAACGCATTATCAAACAGGACCGTCAGCTACGCCAGCAAGAGATCCTAAAATCGGAGGTGGAAAAGAGTTATCCGGTAAGGGGGATGGTGGGCGAATGCCCAGCCATGATTGATGTATTTCGCCGTATCGACAAGGTCGCCCCCACCGATGCAACGGTATTAATCCTCGGAGAATCGGGTACCGGTAAAGAGTTGGTTGCCCGGGCTCTGCATGACAGGAGCCATCGCAGTCAATCACCGTTCATCGTATTCAACTGTGCAGCTGTACCGGAAAATCAGGTCGAGATTGAGCTTTTCGGTCCACAAGATGAACGTGAGGCACGCCGTGATGGACTCCTTGCCAAAGCCCATGGCGGCACCCTCTTCATGGATGAGGTAGGTGAACTCTCAATGGCTGCACAGGCCCGTCTACTGCGAGTATTGCAGGGAGATGACTATGCATCTCAGAATGATACGGTACAAAGTGGTCCGGATATCCGCATCATTGCCGCCACCCATCGGGACATCCGAAAACTGGTACAACAGCAGACCTTTCGCAGCGATCTCTACTTTCGCCTGCGCGTCGTGGAAATGACACTGCCACCTTTGCGGGAGCGAGGTAGTGATATTAAGGCCCTGGCGAAATACCTCCTTGCAAAATCCTGTCGCCAGCTTAACCGCTCCGCACTGAATCTAAGCCGTAGTGCCCTGGAGGCAATTCGTCGTTATCATTGGCCAGGTAATGTACGGGAGCTGGCAAATACCATTGAACGCTCTGTCATCCTGTGTGAAGGCGACCAAATCACCCCGCAACTGTTAGCGATTGACCACCACATCACCGCCACTAACCGTCGTGCCACTGACAATCCAACTGACAATCTCTCTTTGGAAGAGTACTTCCGTCACTTTGTACTGGATAATCAGGAGCACATGACTGAAACTGAGCTGGCCAAACAGCTTGGGATCAGCCGCAAAGCCCTATGGGAACGTCGCCAACGGTTTGGGATTCCGCGCGAGAAAAAAGGCAAGAAAAGTTAGTTGCAGTCCTGCAGAAAAAAAGTGGAAGGATCACAGCCATGTAGATACAAGGGTGCGGCCCGCCGCACCGAAATATAGAGAGGACAGCAGATTGTCAGGGCTGAGATTTGATCAGTTTGATCCAGTTGGAGGTCTGCAGCAAATGTCGCTGTTTCGATAGTGGATGAAATCCATGGCTGGTCTGAGCATGACGCAGCAGATCTTCGCTGTTTTCTGCGTCGGTGGGAAACACTGAAGTACCAATGGTCAGGTCCAGACTAATGCTTCTGCCATTGGCCTCAATCGGGTTTGAAAGCCCGATGCGGATCTTCTCCGAAATATGTATGACGGATTTCTCATTCTCGATATGCGGCAGCAGCAAGACAAACTCACTACCATCAATTCTCGATAGGATATCGCCTTTTCGGACCTGGCGCTTAAGTCTGGCCGAGATAGTCTGCAGGCATTGATCTCCCACCGCATGGCCATAGCGTTCATTAATCTGTTTAAGATCAACCAGTACCACCTTCAGCAAGCAAAGCGGCGTATTATCCTGTTTTGCCTGGGTCAATGCGAAACTCAGATAATCTTCAAATAGTACCCGATTAGGCAAGCCAGTCAGCGAATCATGAAACTCCTGATACATATTGAGTTCTTCAAGCTTGTTGTATTGTGTGATGTCCCGCGCCACGCAATAGGTACCAAAAAAGATCTTTTTGTCATCTTGGTGGGAATAGAGCCTTCGCGATTGCATCGCGACCAGTATATTTCTGGATTTAACGCTTTGATTGGTTTCGGATGATTCGCTGCAGCGCAACCGGAGTTCTACTTCAGGAAACCGGTCACCTTGGTGAAGACGGTGTTAACCATGCGGAAATTACCCTTGGTGTCGAGAAGAAACTGCATGTTCGGGGCAATATCGAACATCATGCGATGCAGACCGCTCCTGATCTCTATCTTTCTTTTAACACCCTTACGCTGCTCCTCTTTGACCTTTTTTCTCAGGCTCTCATCAATCGCTTTAAGCAGATCTACAGGGATTACCGGCTTACGAATGAAATTGTCAGCCCCTTTCTTTAGAGACTTAATCGCATCATCCATGGATGGGATCGCCCGAGATGGTGATAATCCGGGTCAGTAGCCCGCGCTTACGAATAAAGTCCATGACCTTATACCCATCGGCCACGGGCATATGCAGATCCAGCAGTACCACATCAAAATCATCAGAAATCAGCATGCCTGCCGCCTTTGCGCCATCCTCGGCAGTCTTCACATCATAACCCCAACTGGCTACCATCATTGCCAGACTCTCAGCATGGCGCGATTCGTCATCCACGATAAGCAGACGACCTTTGGCAGTGGATTTTCCTTTCTGAGTATCTTGTTCGGTATACATAGTCGAGGTTCCAGCAGGCTAGATCGATTTCTCAATAGAATATATCACGATTTATGTGTGGGAATGGGAAATTGAATCATCAACAGCAAGGGTGTGTGTGATAATTAGAGCCTAAGTCAGGTAGAGTTCATGACCCTATGTTTGGCCGCAATGAAATCATTGTGTGGGACATAGATCAGTTCAGCCAGCCTACGGATGACATGCTCCTCGTAGCGATGTAACTCCTGGTCAGCGAAGGCAACCTGCCAAAGCGCTTCTACAACCTTGATCTTCTGTGCTTCTGTGTAGTGTTCATTGATCAATCGGGTGAACTGGAAATAGTCTGTCGATTCAGTGTATTCCTCCTTGGCCAACGCCATCAGCTGCTCCGCTGAAGCCCTGTTGAGATTAAACTGCCGTTGAATGGACTGTAGGATGACACGCCTCTCTTCAGGCGCCTCCTCGAAATCCGATTCAGCAATTTCGACCAACAATACGGCAACCGCTAATCTGATCGACTGCTCCAGCTGATGTATCTTCTCATCGGAATCAGGGGTAAGATAAGTGTCAAAATAGTCTTTGATTGCCTTGATCATTGGGGATTTCCAAGCTGGTTTATTCAATCACTGCGAACTAGGGTACGGCGTATTTTACGCAATATGGATCACTAAGGAATCACATCCAATCCGAGCTCGGAACAACCCTAAATCAGAGCACGCATTTTTAAAAGTGGAAAAAAATGATTTCTTACCGATAGAAACGAACGGCGATTCATTCGGTTACACATATCACCTAACTCTGCTACCTATGGTAACACCTTTGCTGCCTTGCAGCATAGAATTATCAAGCTTAAGCTATTGTTTTATTTGACTTTATCGACAACTGCACCACAAAATAGTGCAATGTGTATCCGATTTATATGCGGTAACACACAACGTGGTGTTTGCTCATTCAAGGATAGACCTTCTCACCTAACTCAGTCCCAGACAGGATGCCAATGAGGGTGACAGACACTCAAATGACAAGACTTTATTATACGGCGGAGTGATCATGACATGAACAAAACTGCTGAACAGTATTGGAAAGCCAATATTCGCCTAGTGAGCATCTTGCTGGTGATTTGGTTTATCTGCTCGTTCCTATTCGGCATCATTTTAGTAGAGCCGCTCAATACCATTAAGATCGGTGGTGTAGGGCTAGGATTCTGGTTTGCACAGAATGGTTCTATCTACACATTCCTGGTGCTGATCTACGTCTACGCTAAACGCATGAATGCTCTGGATGTCGAATTTGACGTCCATGAGGACTAATGGGGGAAAATGACTCATGGATCTGCAAACACTGACATATTTGGTAGTAGGCTTTACATTTGCCCTCTACATAGGTATCGCCTTCTGGGCTCGAGCTGCAACCACCGGTGAGTTTTATGCCGCTGGTCGTGGAGTCCATCCTGTTGCTAACGGTATGGCCACCGCTGCTGACTGGATGTCCGCTGCCTCTTTCATTTCAATGGCTGGCCTGATCGCCTTCAACGGCTACGGCGCTTCCGTCTTCCTGATGGGGTGGACTGGTGGCTATGTACTTCTGGCACTGCTGCTTGCTCCCTATCTGCGTAAGTTCGGTAAGTTCACCGTACCTGAATTCATCGGTGACCGTTACTACTCACGTACCGCACGAATCGTGGCCGTTGTCTGCCTGATCATCGCATCCGTGACCTACGTTATCGGACAGATGAAAGGCATCGGCGTGGCCTTCTCGCGCTTCCTCGAGACTGAATACGATACGGGCCTCTATATCGGCATGGGTATCGTCTTCATCTACGCGGTTATGGGCGGTATGAAAGGTATTACCTACACCCAGATCGCCCAATACTGCGTTCTGATCTTCGCCTACACCGTTCCGGCTGTCTTCATCTCCCTGAACCTGACCGGCAATCCGATCCCGCAAATGGGTCTCGGCAGTACCATGGCTGATGGCTCCGGCACCTTCATGATGGACAGGTTGGACCAGGTGGTAACGGACTTGGGTTTTAAGCAGTACACCACCCAGGTGATGGGGAGCAAACTGAACATGTTTGTCTATACCCTCTCTCTGATGATCGATACTGCTGGC
>JAHXHU010000222.1 GCA_025656375.1 Candidatus Thiodiazotropha sp. (ex Ustalcina ferruginea)
GACGGCAGGGGCATGAATAGGCTGTCAAAGATCGAGTGTCTTTTATGCCTGGGACGCATAAAAGACATCACGAGATCGAAGACTCACTTGAAACAGCTTTTAACCAGTTGAGCTGCTGTACTTCAGGCCAATGCTTGAGCCGATTAATGTCAGGCTGAATATCAGCTTGGCTTGGTCGGAGACATAGCTTCAGCTTGAAACGGTGTTCCCACCGGAAGAGTCCCTACCGCTCCCATACCAACTTTGATGAGGTAAGCTAATGTATACAGGAATCGTTGCGGCGGCTTTTCTAAGCAGCTCGAAGCTTAATATGGCACAACCGAGAAAGACTGCAGTCGAAATGGGGTTGCTAAACCACTGGGTCTGTTTCAGTAACGCAACAAAGGCAACTTCAGCCACACTGGCCAGGAATAGATAGATTCACGTTATAGGTGCTCCTTTCGGATTGTTCGAACGTAATTGAGGGGCGGGATGTCCCGCCTGTTTATGGCTCTGCCAACCAATAATGAGATTCCCTAGAGCTGGGCGATAACGGATTTGGTTTCCAGGAAATGTTCCAGCTGTTCTTTTCCCATATCCTTGCCGATACCGGACATCTTGTAACCCCCAAACGGCATTGCCACATCGACAATGTCGTGGGCATTGATACAGACAGAACCCGTTTCCAGTCGCTTGGTGACACGGATCGCGCGTGAGAGATCCCTGGTGAATACCGATCCGGACAGGCCATAGATGTTGTCGTTGGCCAGGCGTACCGCTTCCTCTTCGGTTATGAACGGGATCACCGTCAGCACCGGGCCGAAGATCTCTTCCTGAACGATGGTCATGCCGTTGTTGCAGTCGGTGAACAGGGTCGGTTCGACATAATAGCCCTCACGGTCAACGACATTGCCGCCGAAGGCTAGGGTGGCACCTTCTTCCTTGCCGATCCCGATGTAGTTCATGACCGAATCGAACTGGCCTTTTGAGATCTGCGGGCCCTGGGTGGTTTCAGGATTCAGCGGATCGCCGATCACGACCTCTTTCAGTGAGGAGGCGAGTGCATCGACGGTGTCCTGGTAGATTTCCTTGTGGACGTACAGGCGCGATCCTGCAGAGCAGACCTGACCGGCGTTGAAGAATACCGAAGCGTGGGCACCTTCGACGATTGCGTCGATATCGGCGTCTTCAAAGGCGACCATCGCGGACTTGCCGCCCAGTTCCAGGGTCAGGTGTTTCATGCCTTCAACAGCGGCCTTACCGACTGTCTGGCCTGTCGGGGTGGAGCCGGTGAAGGAAACTTTGTTGACGTCCGGATGTGCGGCCAGTCGGTTGCCGATCACGGAGCCCTTTCCAGTGACGATGTTGATGACACCATCCGGTAGCCCTGCTTCCTTGAAGATCTTCATCACATACAGGATCGACATCGGTGTGATCTCAGCGGGCTTCAGTACGATGGTGCAACCTACCGCCAGCGCTGCAGCCATCTTCCAGAAAGACATGTTCAATGGCCAGTTCCAGGGCACGATTGCGCCGACTACTCCAACCGGCTCCTTCAACGTGAAGGCGAAGGTATTGGGGGTAGAGATCTCTCGAGTGTTGCCTTCGATCTTGGTGGCCCAGCCAGCCATGAAGCGGATGTGACCGATGGTGCTCAGGATATCAACTTCGTAGCAGCCGCCGATCGCCTTACCGGCATCGATCGCTTCAATCTCAGCGATGGTCTGGGCGTGCTCTTCCATCACGTCGGCCAGCTTGAGCATCAGGTTCTGGCGGTCGCCCGGGGTCATTTCCGCCCAGGGGCCTGACTGGAATGCTGCCTTAGCCGCCGCCACGGCACGGTCGGTATCGGCAGCCGTACCACGTGGAACGGTCATCAGCGGGCAGCCGTTGGAGGGGTCTTCTACAGTCGAAGTCTCGCCGCAATCGGATTCACAGAATTCACCGTTGATAAACATCTTCTGATGTCCGGCGGAGATGAAATCGCGGGTCTGCCGGGTGACGTTGTACTTGGTCAGCATTGCTTCAATAGTCGGATTCATGGTTATTTTCTCCAGGAAATTTTCTCTTAAATAAAGGCGACCGTGCGGGCTTAACCATGGATCGCTTTACCGTTGATGTTGCGCATACATTCCATAATGGTTTCGGAGATGGTTGGGTGCGCATGGATCATACCGCTGACATCTTCAGGCAGCAGTTCGGCCGACTTGACCAACAGCAGTTCATGAATCAGCTCGGTTGCGTTGTGGCCGACGATATGGGCCCCCCCCAGCAGCTCGTCGGTGTCAGGATCACACAGTACCTTGACCCGTCCGTCGGGCTTGCCGACGGCAATGGTTTTACCGGCACCGGGGTAGGCGAAGGTGGCCTTCTTGACCTCGATGCCTTCAGCCCTGGCAAAGTCTTCACGCAGACCGAAGCCGGCGACCTGAGGTTCGCAGTAGATGGCGGAAGGCACCAGGTCCGGGTCGACTCTCTTACTGGCGGGAGAATGGCCGGCCATATGCTCGACCGCGATCTCACCCTCTGCGGAGGCCACGTGGGCCAGTGCTGGGGTGCGGGTGATATCGCCGATGGCGTAAATGCCGGGGGAGTGGGTCTGGTAGTAATCGCCTATCTCAACGTAGCCGCGCTCATCGAGCTTAACGCCCATCTCCTGAAGCCCCAGGCCTTCAGTGTTCGGTTCGCGGCCGAAGACCACCAGTACCTTTTCCGCATTCAGCACCTGTTCTCCATCGGCGTTCTCAACCGTGACGGTGGCGCCAGCGGCGGTTTTCTCCAGGGATTTTGCGCAGGTGCCGGTTAGGATCTCGATACCGTCACGCTTAAAGCATTTCTCCAGTACCGCGCAGGTTTCAAAATCTTCCGTTGGCAACAGATGGTCAGCCATCTCGACCAACGTGACCTTGACACCGAAGCGGTTCATGACGTAGGCAAACTCACAGCCGATGGTGCCGGCACCGAGAATCACCAGGCGTTTTGGCAACGCGGTCATCGCCAGAATGCCGGAGGAGGAGAGCACCACCTGCTCGTCGAACTCGAAGCCTGGAATATTCATCGCACGGGAGCCGGTGGCGACCAGAATATTTCTGGCGGTAACCTTATGTTCACCGTCAACGGTCACTTCGCCACGACCGGTGATCCGGGCTGTACCCTGGATCATCTCGACCTTGTTGCGCTTGAGCTGAGCGGCGACGCCACCGGTCAGGGTCTTGACCACCTCGCGGGAGTTTTGCTGAACCTTGCTGTAGTCCAGGCCGCTGCGGTCAACGCTGACGCCTACCGCTTCCATCGCCTTCATAGCGTGGAACATTTCGGCCTGGTGGATCAGGTTTTTTGACGGGATACAGCCCCAGTTCAGACAGACCCCGCAGGGGTTGTCCTTTTCGATCACGGCAACCTTCAGGCCCAGTTGCGAGGCATGGACGGCTGATACGTAACCGCCGGGGCCTGCGCCGATCACTACAACGTCAAATTGTGCAGACATGAGGCTATCTCTCTAAACAGGTGAGGCCGGCACTATTCGGTTCCGGCCTGGAATATTCCGAATCAGGCCAGCAGCAAGGTTGGATCTTGCAGCGCCTGGTGCAGGTAGTTCATAAAGCGACTCGCCGGGGCGCCATCGATCACGCGGTGATCGTAGCTGACCAGCACGGGCGCGATGTTGCGCAGTGTGATCTCGCCGTTGTGCTCGGCCGGTTTCAGCTTGGCACCGCCGATACCGACGATAGCGTTGTTGGTGCCGTTGAGGATCGAGTTGCCGGCGGTACCGTCGGGTGCAATCCCGGCGGTGGTCGAGAAGGTGATGGTGCTGTCGGCCATATCAGCGGCACTGAGCCTGCCTTCGCGGCCCAGTCCGATCATGCGCTTCATCTCCTGGTCGATCTCAACCAGGCCCAGGCGATCCGCGTTTCTGATCACCGGTACCATCAGGTTCTCGGTGTAACCGTCGCCGGACGGTACGGTCAGCGCCATCGCAACGTTGACGTTGTCGTACACGATGATGTCGTTACCCTGCAGGGTGGAGGGTGGAGTTGATGATCGGCACTTGGCTGGCAGCCCAGGCGATGGCCTTGATAAAGAAGGCGTTGACCGACACCTTGGTACCAAGCAGCTCCTCTTGTGCGGTCATACGTTTACGGGCCGCCAGCAGATCGGTTACGTCCGCTTCGTTCCACTGGGTCAGGGTGGCGGTTCCGTGGGTCTTGTCCATCAACGCGTTGACGATGGCATGGCGGATATCGGATATCGGATATCGGAATCCGGGCCTGCTCGACCAGGCCTGCTGGCGTACCGGCAGCGGCAACAGGTGCGTGTCCCGTTCCGGTCCGCTCGGCTTTTTCGATGTCACGCTTGACAATCCGTCCCTCCGGTCCGGTGCCTTCGATGTAGGCCAGATCCAGGCGTTTGTCTGCGGGCATCTTGCGGGCCAGCGGGGAAGCCTTGATGCGGCCGCTGTTGATAGCGGCGGCTGCCGGAGAGGGCGCCGCTGTGGGCGTGCTGGCAGGTGTCGCTTCAGCGGGTGCCTCGGCAACCGCTTTCGCTGATTCAGCCGGCGCAGTGGCGCTGATACCGACAAGCGCCTCTGCGGAGTCGGCGTAATAGGCGATCGGCGTTTCCACCGGCACAGTCGTTCCGGCTTCCACAATCGGTTTGTAGTAACCGGCCTCAGGGGCTTCCAGTTCGTAGGCCACCTTTTCGGTTTCCATACAGGCGATCTGCTGGCCCTGCTCAACGAACTCGCCGTCGACAATCAACCACTCCTGCAGCGTGCCCTCGTTCATTCCCATGGCCAGTTTTGCCATTACAAACGGTTGTGCTGTCATCGTGTTATCCTCCCATGGACATCAGGCGCAAACGGAACGGATGGCTGCTTCGATCTTTTGCGGGTTGGGCATGATGTAGGGTTCCATGTAGCCGCCGGGTACCGGAATATTGGGGAAAGTCACCCGGGTGACCGGGGCATCAAGCAGATCAAAGCCCTGCTCCATCACCCGGGCGGAGATGGTGGAGGCAAAACCGCCGTTCTCCCAGTCCTCGTCGACGATCACCAGACGGTTGGTCTTCTCCAGCGACTTCAGCAACGTCGGCATATCGAACGGTTCGAAGGTGCGTGGATCGATCACCTCGACACTGATCTCATCTTTCAGCTTTTCCGCCACAGCCAATGCATTTTTCAGTTGCAGACTGTTGGCCAGCACTGTCACGTCGTTGCCTTCGCGCTTCACGTCGGCCACACCCAGCGGCACGATGTAGTCCGCTTCGGGTACCGGCCCTTTGTCCATCATCAGGCCCATATGCCAGGGGATCACCACCGGATTGTTGTCGCGAATCGCAGCTTTAAACAACCCCTTGGCATCGTAAGGGGTCGAGGGCATGGCTACTTTTATCCCCGGTTGGTGCAGGAAGGAACCGTGGATCGCCATGGCGTGATCGTTAGCCAGGCGGCCGCCGGCACCGACCGCAGCGGTGATCACCAATGGCATCGGGGTCTGGCTGCCGTGCAGGAAGTACTGCTGACCGGTCGATACCGCCACCTCGGAGTAGGTTACGTAGGTAAAACCACCAAACATAAAGTCCACCACCGGACGGTAGCCGGCATGAGCCGCACCCATCGCAGTACCGTACATGCCGGATTCGGAAATGGGGGTGTCGATCACCCGCTCGGTACCGAACCGGTCAACCAGCCCGGAAGTGTGTGGGAAAATGGTGCCGCGCAGATCCTGACCGACCAGGAACACTTTCTCGTCCTGTTCCATCTCTTCAATCAAGGCTTCACGGATCGCCTCAATTAACGGCAAATCTCTTGACATTGCTCTACTCCGTCTTGAATCTCTACGAGTGCAGGTTAGGGCGCGTAAACCGCTGCTAATAGCGCTTCTTCGCAAGGTTCGGCTTTCGGCTGGGCATCAGCCCAGGCCCAGGCGTCCGCCACTTCGTTAGCTGCTGCATCTTTGATCCGGTCGATTTCATTCTGAGTCAGGATGCCCTCGGCCAGCACGCGTTCGGTAGCGATGACCATCGGGTCGCGCTGCTTCAGCTCATTGATCATTTCCTCGGTACGAGGCTTGTCTTCGATCAGGTCCGGCGTACCGATATCGTGCTCGCGAAAACGGGTGGTTTTACACTCAACGAAGAATGGCCCCTTGCCGTTACGGCAGTGCTCGATAGCACGAAGCGCTGCCTCGGCACAGGCAAAGACATCTTGGCCGTCAACAATCTCGACGGGGATATCGAAGCCTTGGGCAAGGGAAGAGATGTGTTCCGCCGGGTGCATATCATCGGTTCTGGCATGGATGGCCAGTCCGTTGTTTTCACACCAGAAGATAATGGGTGGTCTCCAGTTGGAGGCCATCAGCATCCCTTCGTGGGCCCGGTCCTGACCGTAAGAGCCGTCACCGGAACACATCATCACGACCTGCTGCTTGCCGGCGCGTTTGGCTGCCCAGCCCCAGCCGGTGGCGGGGGTGAAGTTGTAACCGATAAAACCGGAGTACATAAACTGATTAAATGCCGGGTAAGACGCATGGAAGGAGGAACGGCCGGCGCAACAACCCCCTTGCTTACCGGTATGCTCAGCCAGGTATGTCTTCAGATCGATACCCTTGGAGAGCATGTGACCCATGCCGTGGGCACGGTGGTGCGGGCTGAAGAAATCGTCTTTGTTGAGGAAACTGCAGGCACCGACGCCCGGAGCGATACCGCCTTCCCCCGGGTGATAAAAGCCCAGCAGTTTGCCGGCCATCATGCGTCCGTACATGGTCAGGTCGTACTCGTTGGTTCTTACCAGATTGGTGAAAAGCGTCACCATTTGGGATTTGTTCAGGCTCATGGAGTGGATTGCTCCTTCGGAATGCCGGTTTCTATGCAAGCTAACCAAGCAACACTTGATCGGCTCACTCTTATCATTATTCAGGTTACCTTAGTATAAGGAGGAGGGATTGTCCTCAGAATACCTCATGTGCTTAGGTGCGAACGAAGACTGGACAAAAAAGGGAGGCCCTCCAGCTCTGCTGGGGAGGCATCAACAGTTTGTCAGTAACAGGGGTCTCACAGAAATCCCAAAGCATGAGCCTATAAGTAATACGCTAGGGAGAAACCATGAGACAAGACGAGTAAATCAGTTGTTTCTTTACGTTTCGTCGCTTTGCAGTGGGCGGTAGACGGTCATGTTCTTATCCAACATCCGGGGATTTTTGCCGATCATGAACCGTTGCAGGCGGTCATGGATATATTTCCAGATGATGCCGATGTTTTCTGTGACGTAGAAGCGGTCGTTTGCGATCGCATCGATGGTGGCCTCAGCAACAACTGATGCCGTGGTGGAATTGCCTTCCTGGTCGAACATGCCGATCAATTCGGCGGCATAATCGCGGTTGCCCCAGACATTCTCTTCCCAAGTTTCCGGATGATCTTCTGTTTGTGCCAGCATCCTCGTCAGCATTTCATAGGGAGCGTTCTGAGTATTGCCGGGCAGAACTGCGGTGACGCCGATGTGCGAATTGCGATCTTTCAGATCGTGGTAGAGACATTCGGTATAAGACAGCAGTGCCGCTTTACTGGCGAAGTAAGGGGCCGGGTCGCTCAGCGCGGCAATGAAGCTGAAGGCTGAGCAAGTGACGACAAGCTGGGCTTCTTCAACTTTTTCAAGGTATGGCAAGAATGCTCTGACGCCATAAAAAGGTCCATGCAGGTTGATCTGAATGGTCTTTTCCCACATGCTGACTGAGAGATCTGAAGCGCGCCAGCCTTCATCACTGCCGAGCAGTGCAGCGTTCAGATGTACAATATTCACGGTGCCGAACTGCTTTATCGTCTCTTCGCCCAGTTTCTGATTGGCTTCCAGGGTCGAAATGTCGACTTTGATGGACTTGAGGCGCTCGCCGGCATTCATTTCGGCCAGGGTGACGTCGATCCCATCCTGATCGGTATCGGCGAGCATGACGCGCATGCCTTTGTCCAGATACGCCTTGACGAGGGCGCGACCAATGCCGTTTGCTCCGCCTGTAACAACGGCGACTTTGTCTTTGAAATTTTTAATCACGTTGATTCTCCAATAGGTCACCCAACATACGTCTGCACAAGGTCGGGTTGCACTCGTTAGTTGTTACAGGATTGGTGAGAAGAGTTACCATATGGGATTTTCTCGGGCTCATGGAATGAATTGCTCCTTTGGAATACCGATTGTATGCAAGCTAACAACACAACACTTGATTGGTTTACTCTTAAATGGTTTCGCCAGTTTTCCTTAGTATAAAGGAGAGCAATGTCCTTAGAATACCTCATGTGTTTAGATGCAATCGAAAACTAAGGCCGGTTAACACTGCGCTCCCTCTGACTTGCGGGACAAAAAGGATCTTGGCCGTGGTGATCAAACGAGTGTTAACAGGTCCTGGTGTATTGGTCGTCTGGTTACTCTGATAACTACCAACCGGTTTGTTGTGTGGATAGTGATCGTCGTCGTTCTCATGACAGGAGAATAATCGGCCAAGTCCTCCGGAAAGAGGATATATGCCTGACGACGATATAGAAGGGGTAGTGTTATAAAAACGTATAAGGCTACTTACTCTGAAGCCGAGTGCTCAGATATTCCTTGTCAGGTTTTGCCATGGTTGCGCGAGACAGAATGGCAAACAGCAGTGCAGTAGCAATATTCATTGCTAAACATAAATAGATCACAGCCGATAAGCCGGTGCTGTCAATCAGGAAGCCGCTGATGCTGGTGCCAATCGCAAAGCCGAAGGCTTGTGAAGTAGGCACCATAACAACAAAGCGGCCGCTATGATCGGCGTCGGCGATGGCGGCATAGATGTAGGGCAGGCCGTAATTCCAGGCGGTATTGAAGACCATCCTCACCAGGGTGTAGAACAGAAGGTCGTTGATATCAATCAGGAACAGCGCCGCCACGACTTGGGTTGTCAAGGTCAGGATGAAAGGAGCCAGGCGTCCAATCCGGTCACCCTGCGCGGTGGCTATGGCAGAACCGATAATGCTGACACCCATTCCGAGAGCCAGGGCAAAACCGATGTCCGTATTTTCGAAACCAGCATTTGCACCGATGCGCTCGATAAAGGCCCACAAGCCGCCAACACCGATATACCAGACCAATTGGGCACCAAGGCCCCAGAAAACCGGACCCACGCCGGGTGTCGATCCGTTAGCCGAAGGGTCTCCCTTATGAGAACACTCGGGAATGATTCTGGTGATCGGTAAAAGAACCGCAGCCAGTATGCTGATAGGTACCAGGATACCGGCAATGCCCCATTTTATCTCAGCATAGGGTAGCAGCAAAAGGCCGAGAAACATGGAAGCCACATGTACCATCACCATGAAAGCAAAAGACCTGTCCGTATCCCTAGATTCGCTGATGGCGGCAATGCCGGTAGCAAAGGCAACGCCGCCACCAAAAAATCCGATCAACCCTCTTACGATCAGGAGTGTGGTGAAATCTGTCAGCAATACGGAAATAAAGTTGCCGATGATGAGTACGAAAATGGCCAGTATGGCTGCACGGCGCCAGCTGACGCGGCGAATCCAAAATACCGCAAGTGCGGCTGATATACCCAGACCCAGGGGTTCAATACCGGCCAACAGGCCAAGCTGATCGTTGTCGAAGCCCAGGTTGTTTGCCATAGCTCCAACAAGTATGGGCAGTATATTTGGTACTAAAAGCCCGATGGTAGTAAGAAGGATCGCTGCAAGTAAAACAGGTGCCTGATTGATATCTCGTTTGTTCATATTATGACATTCCAATTTTTACTTATGAATGCAACTGAATAGGGGTGGCATCAATTCAAGCAAAGCACTGCTTGTTCATGTGCGCTGGACGATGGGTATAGCCATCGCAATGCCGAGGCCGTTGATCCGTTTCCGACGGCCTTACAAGTCTTATTCGGGGCATGTATCACCGTTCCCCCCGGGGAATCTGTTTGTCATTCAATCCAATATCTGATTGTTCACGCCGAATATTAGTACGCCAATCAGTTATCTATACAGCCGCATGCTCGACTTCATGGTTACGCTCCTCTCGTACTCGCTGGTAGCGTGCGTCAATGATTTTTCAGTAGTTTCCAGGGTTAGAAAGTATGTTGAATCTGTTTCCCGTACTGCTTCCATTACCGCATCGGCAATGACAACCCGGATGCCTTCGTCAAGGAAGCGACGGGCCATCGCCATACCGATTCCGCCTGCGCCACCGGTAACGACTGCAACTTTATTTTCATGGTGCTGAATCATGAATAATAAGCCTCAATTAAAGAATGGTAATTATGTTTTTTATGTGGTCGTCGGGTTGTCAGAAAAAGCCAGATTCAGTATGCCTGGGTTTATTTTGTTCGAGAATGTCATTTGCGAACTTAAGGACATCATTTCCGATCACCAAAGATTGCGATGTTTTAATATTGTCAGAGTCTGATAGGGGTTGATAGTTTATTCAAAAACCTAGTGTTAAATTTTGTTCGGATAAAAACTGATGGATGTTTAATTGAATGTGGCGGAATTATATGTAGTGGTTGTACTTAGAACGTTTTTTATAGTGCCATTTTTGTTAGAGACTTATCAGTCTATAAATGTCATGTGGTTGCTGTTCGCAAATAACATCTTAAAGATCGGAAATGAAATTTCCAGCATAGTGGTGATCTTGGCATACTGGTTTGAAACTCACCCTCGCAAACATGCAGTACTAGTGCCGTAAAGGTCAGTAGAGTATGAGGTCTTGATATCTAAGGTAGCTGACATTCGCCGTTCAAGTCGGATAAAAGGCATAATACAGAGGAGTTAGGTATGGCTTATACAGTTTCGTCTTTGTCGGATCAGCGCACTGTCCCGGTCTCGAATTCAATGGGATTCCACAGTTCAGATCGGGAATTCTCTATCAATTCTACCGGAGACGCATCTATCCTGGACAGCATCGGTTCACTGTTTGAAACTGTCGCTACCGATGCATTTTACCCCTGTCTGGTGGATGTGCTGCGTAAGGTAGCTTATTTCGATGATCTTGCGATCATTATTTTTCGCTCGACTAAAGTGCCGATGTTCCCTTACCTGGAGCTTGCTGTATCAACACCGGATGCCAACACCGCCTATTTACAAGGGCTCTATACGCAAAGTCCCTGGTATGATTACTGCCAAAAGGGTGGGGGCGGATTTAAAACGCTGCGAGAAGTAGCACCGGATGGATTTTTTGAGAGCAGTTATTACTATAAATGCATGATGCCGGCGCACCTTAAGGACGAGGTGGCATTTGCGATTCAGGGAGAGAGCGGCGCAGGTTATGTCATATGTATGGGGCGTACAAGAGTGTTGCCACCGTTTAGCAAAGATGAGACCCGCCAACTGGAAGCGCTGACTTCTACGATAAGGCAGGCAATTTTGAGTCATAACCGGCTTTGTAAAGTAGCGGCCGGTGTAACAGACAGTGATGGCGCTGATTCAACAAGCGCTATCGCTACGAAGTTGAAAAACATCGCTTCCAATATGCTTACAGAGCGAGAACTGGAGATCCTTGGCTATCTTATCCGGGGCTACTCCTCAAAGGGCTGTGCCCGCGAACTCGATATTTCTCCGGCCACCGAACGGGTACACCGCAAGAATATCTACCAGAAACTTGGGGTCAACTCCCAGTCCGGGCTCCTGGCTCGCGTTTTCGACACCTTGTTCACCTGAATACATTGGTATGTGTTTATCGATGTTTTGCCTACGGCGCTATCTGCTTTAAGCAATAAAGATTAATTCGAATAACGCTGCCAATACGGCAAATCTGATATTTAACTTCTTATGGCAGAAAAGGGTGGCAGATATCCAGTTCGATATTTGTTTATCTTTTTAATGGGGAGGTATTCCTGAAGGATAAAACATATTTTTTCTTCGTGGTTTAACAAAAGAATGAGCGTAAATGACATTACTAAGTTTTTAAATGATATTTTCAGTATCTTGTAGGTTTTACATACTGATCCAGTTATTTTTTTATGAAATCTAATTGGATAAAAACAGGGAGTGACTTGGAACTTAGCCAGGTTTTCCCTGCAGCCAGATTTCTCAGTAATAGGAGATAGCTATGAGTCAAAATTTACAGGATAAAGTGGTGGTCGTTACGGGCGGTGGCAGTGGTATTGGGCGTGAAATGTGCGAGCTGTTTGCCGGTGAGGGTGCCCATGTAATTGCTGCTGACATTAACCAGCAGGGTATTGAAGAGACTGTAGGCATGTTGGAAGGTGAGCATCCCGGTCTGGCGGTAAACCTGGATGTGAGCAATGCTGACTCCTGGTCTGCCCTGCGCGACCAGGTCAAAAGTGCTTATGGCCGCATTGACGTATTGTGTAACAATGCCGGTGTTTTTCGTATTGGTGCATTCGACACTGCACCTATCGGTGATTGGTACCTGCAGTCCCGTATCAATATCGATGGTACTATCCTGGGTTGCAAGGCCTTTATTTCAGATCTGATTGAACAGGGCTCCGGCGTCATTGTGAACACCGCTTCGCTGTCGGGCTTGATAGCCGCTCCCGAGTTGAGCACCTATACTGCCAGTAAGTTTGCTGTGGTTGGTTTCTCCTATGCCCTGTACCAAGAGCTTGCCGACAAGGGCATTAAAGTATATGTACTCTGCCCCGGAGCCATCGACACGCCCATGAACCACGATGTCGATGTTCCCCTTGAGGATCGCCTGATTCCACCCGCCGATGTTGCCCAGGGTGTTATTGATGTCATCAAGGCAGACGATGGACGTATGAACATCTTCACCCACCCGGAATTCCGCGATATGCTTGCTGGACAGTACCAGAGTGTGCTCGACGAATACGATGCCTTTAATAACGCCACTGAGCAGGTGCTTTAGGGTGAGATATGGCTTGCGAAGAGGAAGGGGGTAGCGCTGCCGATGCTCCTATCAAAGTGGCTATAGAGATGGTTGCGATCTTTTTCCGCGACAGAATTGCTGCGGAAAACGGTATGCATGCGCTTTTTTTAATGAGGATGGACGATTGGATTTTAAAGCACACTGACGGATTCAAAAAACAGACGCCCTCAATTCTGACAATATGAACAATGGCTATCAGGCTCTGATTATTCCTGGTGATCATGAAAAGCATATCTGTAGGAATGGCATCTGCAATCTGGACGGTGATCAGTTCTGTTCGCGTCGGTAAATCCAGTCGTTTAGATCTGAAGTCATAGCCTTCGGAGGCATGTATGGCACAAAAACTACAGGATAAAGTCGTCATCGTTACGGGCGGTGGCACTGGGATCGGCAGAGAGCTTTGTAAGTTGTTTGCGGCTGAAGGTGCGCAAGTGGTTATTGCCGATATTGATCGGGACGCTGCGGATGAAACGCTGGGTATGATAACCGGCAATCAATACCCGGGCGTGGCGATAACACTGGATGTCGGCAGTGCTAAATCCTGGGTGATTTTGCAAGAACAGGTCAGTAATGCCTATGGCCGATGTGATGTGCTCTGCAATAATGCCGGGGTGTTTCGTACCGGTGAGTTTGATACCGCTCCTCTGGCTGACTGGTTCCTGCAGTCGCGCATCAATATAGATGGCGTGATTTTGGGCTGTAAAACCTTTGCGCCGGATATGGTGGCGCAGGGGCAGGGCAATATTGTCAATACAGCCTCTTTGTCAGGACTACTGGCAGCGCCGGGATTGACCACCACCCACACCGCCAGTAAATTTGCCGTGGTGGGTTATACTTTGGCTTTGCGTAACGAGCTGGTGGATAAGGGAGTCCAGGTATCGGCATTGTGTCCGGGTGCAATCGATACGCCAATGAATCATGGTATTGATGTGCCACTCGAAAACCGCTTGGTTCCACCGTTGGAAGTAGCTGAAAAAGTCGTGGCTGCGATTAAGGCAAACGACGGCCGTCAGTTTATTTTCACTCATCCCGAATTCCTTTCGATGCTGGAAGAGCAGTACCAGAGCGTGCTGCAAGAACATTCCAGCCTTCAAAGAACGTGACAGACAATAGCTGTGAAAGCGAAACTAAATCTGGTGGCTAACCGATATTACAACAAAACCTGTTAAAATCAGCAGAATATCCATCCGATTCGGAAAACATGCTGCAAAAAACAGTACAATCGTCTTATTCCTCTGCTTTCCAGTCCTGCTCAGCTTTCCACAGTTATATGCTACGCCAGCTCTATGACAAGGCACAGAACATCCTTAACGTTCCAACCCGTTTTATGAATCGGAGCGAGTAAGCGGATGCGGTATACCACTTTTCGGCGCTTTCCATAAGAATAGCTATCTAGAATCGTAAGAGAGAAGAGTGAGCTTATGCTGGTATCCTCGATGTCGGCCCGATGATCGGAAATATTCATGGGGAACACTTTTTCCAGTAATACAGTGTCCCGTTCAAAATATGCACTGAATACAAGGGTGCTGTTGCTCATTAAGGACTCAGAATCATGATTCAGGATTTTAAAGATAAAGTTGCGGTGATCACCGGAGGCGCTCATGGTATTGGTTATTCGATGACGCGTAATTTCCTTGATCTGGGGATGAAGGTCGTTATCACCGCCTCCCGTCAAGCATCTCTGGATGAGGCCGCTGCAAAACTAAATGGTGGTGATAATCTGTTGACCGCGCTCAGCGATGCGGGTGATCCAGAGGCTAATTTTGCCCTGGCGAGACTGGTTGAGGATAGATTTGGCAAGGTGAACCTGCTATGCCTCAATGCCGGTATCTCAAAGCTGGCGTCGATTCAGGAGTTGAGCATTGAAAGCTGGCGGCAACAACTGGCTGTAAACCTGGATGGCCCTTTCTACGGGGTTAAGGCTTTCCTGCCGTTGCTGGAAAAACAAGAGCAGGCGCATATCGTCATTACCTCCTCTATCTTTTCATTCTTCAGTACCGCACTGCAAGCGCCCTATTTTGCTTCAAAAGCAGGTGTTACAGCTTTTGCAGAGTCACTCCACTACGATCTGATGGCTGCCGAATCTAATGTCGGTGTGACAGTCGTATGTCCGGGTAATACCAGCACAAATATGGCGGAAGCAAACCTGACCGGAAATGAGGATCCTGCACTGGCAGAAGCGATCAGAGCGGAGATCGCCAAGGGTGATGATCCACAGCTGGTCACCGACGCGACGTTGAAAGCGATCCGTGAAAATCGGTTTTACGTACTGCCCAATACGGGTGACTTCCAAATCTGTATTGAAGCGCGATACGAACGGGTTATGGCACAGCGAAATCCTTCCTGGGAGGACCTGGGTGAGGCGATCTGAGTTGTATTGAAAATCAACACCAGAGATACAGAGGAGAATCTGCAGTGACCACAGAAGAAATAGCTTACGGGTGTATTAACCTCTGGAATCAGGGCAGGTTCCGGGAAGCATATGAAACTTATTACAGTGATGTTGCCGTTAAGGTAGAGCCGTTGTCCTGGGGCAATCATTCCAATGAGGTATCCGGTAGTCAACATTTGGCTAATGGCTGACGGAAGATTGGTTAACTATTAATTCCGTCAATATATCCGAAGGTCCATTCATCGGTGCTGCTGGCTTTTCGGTGATTATCAAGAGTGACTTCACGATTAGTGACACCCGATCACGCCATATTTTCCGCGAGGTGGGTGTATATACTATTGAAGATGGCAAGATCGTCAGGGAAGAGTTCCTTTACGATGAGGCTGAGATGGCCGAAACAAGGTGCTTGAACCGACTGACTAGGGCCAGTTAACGGAGCACTACTATGTCCCGTCAACGTTCTCTCCCACAGGGAGAGGGTTGGGGGGAGGGGATTCGAAAGCTAACGCTTTGATGATTATGACTCCCTCATCCTGTCCATTCATGGCCCACATCCCTGTGGGCGTCTTCGACGTGCAATCGGCTATGACGATGCCGAATAGATTTAACGGGATAGCCAGCTTAACAGGGCCTAGTAATTGGTGATTACTGAATTCTCGTTGATCATCATTCTACAAATGAAACGAGGAAGCCGACAAATAATCGGCTCTACCCACCCTACTCAAACTACTCAGTAACAATGCTCTAATCGGTTTGCAGGAAAAGTCGATAGCCAAAAATCAAGCTGCAGAAAAAAGCTGATGTTGACACGCTTGTCATTTCCGAACAGACTTGAATCGTGTCCGCATAAAACAAAACATATCCTGCGAGCTTTGAGCATGAAAAAAGAACTAACGATGGCGACGCTGTATGCGCGCTATTTGCCTGAGGTGCTTCAGGAGTCAGGCTATGATCCGGTTCCATTCATGGCACGACACCAGCTTACATGGGAGCAGCTCCAACAGCCTGATGCACATCTCTATTACGACCCCTATCTGGGTTTCCTCAGAGAGATATTGGCAAAAACGGATATTCCCGGACTGGGGCTGAAAACGGCCTCCCATATCAGTTTATTAAAGATGGGACTGTATGGTTATGCGATGTCCAGCTGTAAAGATCTGCAACAGGCGCTGAGAATTCACTGCAACTATTCCTGCCTTGAAAGCGACGTGATCCAGGACAGTTTAAGAATCCTGGGAGACACCGCCACTTATTCAATCAACTCCAATCTGTTCAGGGGGCACGAGGCGGTTATACGTTTTGAAGTCGAGCAGGATTTTGCCATGTGGTTTAAAGTCGCCGAGATGTGGTGGGAAGAGCCCTGTAATTGGTTTCAGAAGGTGGAGTTTTCCTTTGACCGTCCCAGCTATGCGGATCTTTATGAGGACTTTTTTAAATGCCCGATAAGGTTCAAACAGCCGGTTAACCAGTTTGTTTTCAGCACTGAGCATCTGCATCGTCCCTTTATGAGCTTCAATGCCCGGATGATGCAATTGACAGAAGAACAGTGCGCCAAGCTACTGAATGAAAAGACCCAGGATGAAGGCTTGGTGGGTAAAATACGTACGCTTATTTCATGCTGCGGCACCCCCTTTCCGTCAGCGCAGGAAGTTGCTGATAAATTGAATCTCAGCGAAATCACTATGCGCCGTCGACTTAAAAAAGAGGGGACAACCTATAAAACGCTTCTCCATGAGTTCCGCATGGAACTGGCCAGCCGCTACCTCAGGGAAACGCAAATTCCGGTGAAAGAGGTTGCCTACCTTACTGGTTATTCAGATCCTGCCAACTTTACCCGGGCGTTCACGCTCTTTTTTTCGACCCCGCCAAATCAATACCGTGACTCTGTGGCTGGGAGCTAATAAGGTGGCAGCCAATATCAGGCAAGGAGTCAGCCTGGATTGCGCATCTACAATCGCTGTATTTCCAGTATTCACCCTGAAAATACCCCATCAATCGATTGGTAACTAGTTGATAAATTAGAGTAATATATCCATCTACCCCAAATGCATTATTAAAGGCAACGCAAAGATCCACTATAAGTAATACTCATTGAAGTCAACAAAGGACTGGCAATGAAGGTAATAGCGGTTTGGATGCAGCGGATTGTCGTGCAAAAACAGGGAAATTGAGGTGAGTTCTGTCACAGCTGCTGCAAATTATTCTCCAAGCGCATGTCCTTAATTGCTGTCTTCAAAAAAGCCATCGGGCGCATTTTCTCGAAACATATCAATAAAGGGTTTTATTATGCTGAAAGCAGAATACGTTTTTAGACGGCCGCCGCTACCTCTGGCTGTAATAGTGGGTGCGATGCTGATGACACAGACACCATCAGCTGCCGCCTTTGAGTTGAACTTTGGTGAAGACGCTGAGATGTCCGGCAATCTTGATATGACCTTAGGCTATGCGGCCTCATGGCGTACTCAGGATGCTGACCGCAGCGACCTCACGCCAGGCTTTTTAGCCCGGGGCCTGAATTACACCGCCGACGCCCGCGATCCCGATGCCGGTGATCGGCTTACCAATATTGCCAAGGCAACAGCAGAATTGGACCTGGACTGGCGAAACTATGGTCTGGTGGCCTCGGCCAGCTATCAGTATGACCATGAGGTGATGCGTAGCGGCAATGCGGTGGATATTTTCACCGGAGAACCTCGCGACTCTTCAGAGGCCGCCGAGGACTATGCCGGCAATTTCCTTGATGTGCTCGATGCCTATGTATTCGGCACTTTTGATGTCGGTGAAAACGCCAACCCGCTTGAAGTCCGAATCGGTAAACAGGTGATCAACTGGGGTGAAGGGCTGTTCTTCGTCAACGGTGTGGCGACTCAGGTGCCGTTGAACTTCAACAAACTAACCACTCCGGGTTCCGAGCTTAAAGAAGCCTATATCGGCAATGAAGCTGTGTACGCCCAGTTGGGCATCGGTGATGAAAGCGCACTGGAAGTCTACTCCCAATGGAGATGGAATCGCACAGAACTGCCTCCAATGGATACCTTCTTTGGCTCAGAGGCGTTGGGCCGCGGTGGCGATGAGCTGACTTCGTTTGGTATTCCCGCCCGCCCCTCAGACATCGAAGCGGATGACAGCGGTCAGTGGGGATTGGCGTTCCGCACCAATGTGGGCAACATCGAGTACGGTCTTTTCTACAGTCGATATCATGAAACCCTGCCGACACTGGCGGTGGATCAGAGTGATCCGTTCAACTGTGATATCGGTGACGGCAACGGTCCCGTGTCGCCATGCAACAGCGTATTCGGCCTGCGGCAGATCTGGGCCGAAGATCAGGATATGTTCGGTGTCAGTGCATCAGGCACCCTGGGCTTATGGTCCATTAACGCTGAGCTTGCTTACCGCCCTGATCAGGCACTCTGGGGTGATTTACTGGTTAAGGGTTACACCAATCTGAATCCGGGAGCTGATTTCCTCACCAATATCGAACGGCATGACACGATGCACGCCTCTGTACACGGTGTCTGGCTGGGTAGGGGGATTGATGCGCTGGGTATCGATAACCAGGTGGGCCTGTTGCAGTTCGGCGTCGATTATATCGATGGTGATCTGGGTAATCTCGCTGCTCACTCCACCATTACCCGTAACGAAGATCTGACCACTCTGGATCCGGATAGTACCGCCTACGGAATTGGGGGTGAATGGATTGCGACCTGGAACCAGGCGCTTCCAGGGGTGGATCTCGAGCTGGATGTCTATCTGCAGCACGATATCAAAGGCAATTCGCACTACTGGGGCAACTTCGCCGAAGGCCGAACCCTTGGATCACTCGGTCTGGACGCAATCATCCGGCAGGATCTGGTAGTGGGGCTGACTTATGCCTGGATTAATCAGGGCAACTCCGATTATGAAGATCAGGACACCGTCAATCTGTCTGTCAACTACAAATTCTGAGCCGCCGGGCTATAGTGGAGTTTAATTATGTTCAAGCAATCAATTCTATATGCTGCCGTGGCAGCGTTCAGCCTGACAACAGGCTCAGTATTTGCCGCGGTCACTGCGGAAGAAGCAAACCGTTTAGGCAATGATCTGACCCCGGTGGGGGCTGAGAAGGGGGGAAATGCCGACGGTACCATTCCCGCCTGGACTGGTGGTCTGACCAGCGCCTTGCCTGGATGGCCAAACGCCACCAACGACCGGCCTAATCCCTACGCCGATGACCCGATTCAGTTCACCATCACGGCCGCGAATATGGATCAGTACGCAGATAAGCTGCCCGAGATCGCCAAGGCGATGCTCAAGGCGAAACCGGATCAGTTCAAAATGAACATCTACCCGACCCGGCGGACTGCGGCCTTCCCCGAGGAGTATTATGACCGGACCAAGGAAAATGCACAGAAAGCGAAACTGATCAACGATGGTAATGGCGTTGAGGACGTCTGGGCCGGAATCCCTTTTCCGATTCCGAAAAACGGTAATGATGTGATTTGGAACCACTTGCTGCGCTACAAGGGCGTTACCGTCGAGGGTTTCTCCGGTGAAGATCTGGTCTATGACAACGGCAACCGCCTGCAGTGGAACGGTCCGAATGAAATTCATCACCCCTTTCAGGATCCCAATGATGACAAAGCGCAAGCCGAGGGCACGATATTGCGCTTTTCCTTGACTGCATCTGAACCTACCCGCGACAAGGGCGAGGGTACGCTGGCAATTGACAATATTGATCCGGTGAGTACGCCGCGCAAGGCCTGGAGTTATGATCCGGGTGAGCTCCGCGTGCCCCGGATCGACCGATCACGGTGTTCGATGATTGGGATCTCTTCAAGGGTTCGCCGGAAAAATACGACTTCAAACTGATCGGTAAGCGGGAGATGTACATCCCCTACAACAACAATAAGATCAATAGTCCGTCCATTGACCGAGAGGCAGTGTTTGCTCCCGGCTATATTGATCCTGACCTTCTGCGCTATGAACTGCACCGGGTTTGGGTGGTCGAGGCCAACGTGAAGGAGGGGGTACGCCATCTCTATGCCAAGCGTCGCTTTTATGTGGATGAGGATAACTGGACCATTATGGCTGCTGACAAGTATGATGGCGCTGAAAACCTGTGGCGCGGTGCATTCTACTATCCGGTGGTGGCCAGCGAGATCCCCGTATCGACCTACGGAGTGTCCGCGCATATCGACTTGAAGACAAACGGGTATTACGTGGCCAACCACAGCGCAGAGACAAAAGGCTGGGTTTATAATCTGAAACCGAGGCCCGTGAGCTATTACACGGCATCGGCATTACGACGTCGTGGCCGCTAAGATCTGACAATGCCCTTGTCATGAGGGCTCCGTCCCACTGATCGCTGTGGCGATTCCGGTGGCCGTTTTTTTGCCGTGCTGAGGGCAACGAAATATTGAATCTTTATTGTAATAAATTGGGTAGGCAGATTCGGGATTTGTTAACGGCCATACTGCTGTTGGGCAACATGGCGTCAATGACAGCAATGGCGGATTATCAGGATCCGCTTGACTCGCCGGCGCTGATTAAAACCGCGGCCGCCCAGTCGCTGTTGCTGGATGTGGCGCGGGCCGGCGGGCGGTTGTTGGTTGCAATCGGTGAACGCGGGCATATCCTGATATCCGATGACCAGGGGCAAAGCTGGACCCAGCGGCCGTCTCCGGTACGCGCGCATCTGACGGCGGTTTATTTCGTTGATGCCGACAACGGCTGGATTGTCGGTGCCGACGGCCTGATCCTGTATTCCGGCGATGGCGGTATCAGTTGGACCAAGCAGTTTGACGACCGCGATGCCGATCTAAGGGGTCCGTTGCTGGATGTTTACTTCTCCAACCCCAGCAACGGTTTTGCGGTTGGTGTCTATAACAAGCTCTACCTCACCCATGATGGTGGTAAGAGCTGGCAGATAGCCCAGGATCGGGTGGAGAATCCGGATGAGTGGCACCTGATTTCGATCGCTGTCTCCGATGACAAGTTCTATGTAACATCCGAAATGGGATTGCTGTTCGTGTCAGAAGACGGTGGAGAGAGCTTTTCGCCCCTGCAGACCGACCATACAGGCACCTTTCACGGCATCCTGAGCCGCGAGAACGTCGATGGAACCGATCAACTGGTGCTGTTCGGCGTTGGCGGAAAACTCTTTACCACCCTTGATGACGGTGAAAGCTGGATTGAAATCGATACCGGCACGACAGCCGGTCTGTTCGGTGGCACCTGGCTTGCGGATGGTGGTGTGATGCTGGTCGGCGCTGACGGTGTACTCTTGCGCGGGAATGCCGATTTGAGTCAATGGCGTACCGAGTTCACGGACAACAGTTTACCGTTGACCAGTGTGATTGAACTGAACAATAAGAAAATCCTGACGGGTATCGGTGGCACTCAGATCATCGAATAGACCGGCATAGAAATACCGGATAGAGAGAGACATTTCATATGAGTGGTACCGAGACAGCCTATACGCCCTCGCTGATTGAGCGGGTGATATTCGAAAATCGGTTGGCGATCATCCTGTTGAGCCTGATCGTAACGCTTTTTCTGGCCTATCGCGCCCGCTGCCGGCCATGGATAGCGAATGCGCAGGCTGGTAGACCCCGGTAGGCGTAGGGCCCGGGCAGGTATCCGTTGTCGCG
>JAHXHU010000087.1 GCA_025656375.1 Candidatus Thiodiazotropha sp. (ex Ustalcina ferruginea)
CTGGATTCAAGTGGCCAGGGAAGAGGTCTATCATTTTCGTTTGCTACGGGAACGGTTGCGAGATGGTGGTGTCGATTACGGGGCACCAGCGCCATTCTGATGAGAGGATCATGGGCTGTCCGAACAGCCATTTCCCACAAACCGTTATGCCCCGGAAAGTCCCCGTAATCGACACCACCATCTCGCAACCGTTCCCGTAGCAAACGAAAATGATAGACCTCTTCCCTGGCCACTTGAATCCAGTCGTTATAGTACTCTTCCGGCAGATCAGGAAACCGCTGCACCGCGTCCCATGGCAGATTGATGGCATTGAATTCAATATGTGCAATGGCATGAATCAGTGCCAGCCGGCCAGCCTCGCTACCGAGTCCACGTCGTGGTAATTGACTGGGATGGACTAACGCTGGATGCTGCGGATGGCCCGCATGAGTAATTGAATCACTTGAGGTCCAGTCACAAAGGATGAGCTCTCTACATGCCCAGGCTGTTGCTGTTTGATCAGTGAGTTGCAGTTTTTCGTCCACAGAATCGCATTGCAGGCATAATCTCGCCGCAAGATATAGACTAGGTTGTAGGTTCATTTCAGCCCCGTAACCCTATGACCAAATCCATTACATTGGTGCCCGTTGGACCCGTTGTTATGAGGTCTCCACTGACCTCAAGCAGATGGCCTGAATCGGCATCATCCAAACATCGATCCACATCAACCCCGCTCTGTGCAGCACGAATAACAGTCCCCCCATCCACCAAGGCGCAGGCATCCTCAGTCGGACCGTCCGTACCATCAGTGCCAGCGGCCAATAGAAAACAGTCAAAGCTACCGGCCAACTCTCTCGCCGCTGCGACTGCGAGATGTTGATTTCGTCCACCCTGACCTGGGCTGGGAGGTAAAGTAACTGTAGTCTCCCCACCCCAGATGAAAACACCTGAAGGACCATTCAACAATGCTCGTGCCAACCGCTGACCGGTCGCTACCGTATCACCCTGAAGAAACTCATGATGCAGTGAAACCGGAAGCCCAAATGCCTCGGCCCGCTCTGCAGCCGCCTCTCGGGCACTTTGCAGATTAGCAACAATCTCCATTCTGGGAGACCTGCGGGAAATCAGGGGCCACTGTTTCACACTGGTTAAGAGCCTATCACCCAACCATGACGGCAGTGACATAGCTGCCAAGCGCTCCGGCAATTCAAGGTCAGGCACTAACAATCCGGAACCGATCACCGCCGGATCATCCCCTGGCACATCTGAAATTGCCAATCCAATAGCCTCGCGCTCACCCAGGTAGCGAATCAATCCACCTCCCTTTATCTGTGAGAGTCCCTTCCGAATCCAGTTCATCTGAAAAATATCGAGACCACTACCCAACAGCCAATCGTTTGTATGAGACAGGAAAGCAAGATCCACCCTTTCAATCGGCACTTCCACCAGACTCGATGCCCCTCCGGATATCAGAAAGAGCAGTGGCAAGTCGCTCCCGTCTGCTAAAAAATCGAGCAACTTCTGACCGGCATGAAGCGTTGTCTCATCAGGGACCGGATGAGCCGCCTCATGAGCTACCCAGCCGTGCTGTCGACAGAAAAGGTGATCTACGTGCCCTGATTTGGAGATGATCAACGCCTGGTTGATACGATCCCCTAAATAGTCACTGGCCCCGTGGGCCATAGATTGGGCGGCTTTGCCAATTGCGATCAATCGCACTGAATCGGGAAGCGCATTTTGTTTCAACCAGTTCGATACTGCAGACCTTCCTTCAACCCTGACCAAGGCAGCCTGATAAATCTCTATCAATAACTTACGATAGTGTGCATTCAAGTGCTGTTGACGCATTTTCAACTCCTTCCTGACTCACGGAATATGACAGGATTTATGGCGAGGTACACTTGGCTGAGTTACACTGTGGCACCTGAATCCGTGAGCTCACAATGGCTATGGTTTGCAAGTGCCTGATTCGGATAGCGTAATCAGAATGATGGGGGAATAGCTGATGCTATTGCAGTTCATCATGTTATCGCCGACTGACCATAAAACTGTGCAATCTACCGCTATGACCTCACCGAAGTAGGCAACTGATATTACTATCTCGCTGGGAGCAGAGCGTTGGGAAGCATACAGCTACGTCGAAACTTCAGCCGCAACATCCTGATTAGGATGATACTCCTGTCTGCTGTGATTGCAGCATTGATGGTATGGAAGTTTGAATTCATCAATCAAGTCTATTTCCGTGACCAGCTCACCAGTACAGGACTGATCATCAACGGCACCATCGTCGGACTGTTCGCTGTCGGCATACTGCGCATGATCACCATCTTCCTTCACTACGCCACGGAAGAGAACGCACTCATCCGCTTTTTACGCAATCTGCGTGAGGGTGAGCAGGATCCGTTAACTCGGATCCATAAAAAAGCCATCATCGCCAACCGCTACCGCACCATGCAGGGGCTGCATAAGGCGAACTGCCCGATAAATCACGGCTCTCTGGCCTCCACCCTGGTAGCCAATGAGAGCACCCGCAACAGCCTGCCAAAATTCATTAATAACATCCTGATCCTGACCGGTGTGTTCGGTACTATCGTCTCCCTATCCATTGCCCTGATTGGCGCTTCGGATCTACTTGCCTCTTCGATCAATGTAGGTGGTATGGGTATGGTGGTTCACGGTATGTCCACCGCGCTTTCCACCACCATTACCGCCATTCTATGTTTTATCTTTTTTGGTTATTTTCATCTCAAATTGGGTGACGTGCAAACCAACCTGATCAGTGCTGTCGAGCAGGTGACCGTTAATGAGCTGATTCCGCGATTCCAAGTACAAACGGACAGCGCACTCTATGAATTTACCGGCCTGGTGCGCTCTCTGCAGGAACTGGTCAACCAGATGGACCTGTCACAGCAGACATTTGAGAACGTTGAACAGCGGATCCTGGAAACACTTCAGGGCTATGAGCAGAAGAGCGAAGCCATGCATGCTGACATGGCTAAAATCAAGCATATTCTAAAGCGTGGCTTCCGCCTGCATGAGGATGATTGATCCACATGGACGATAGCTTCATCGACCTTCGTCTGAACTCACAGGGCAGTCAGGGAGATGACAGCTTCTGGCCATCCTTCACCGACATCATGACCGTCATCGTGATGATTTTCCTACTTGCAATGGTGATCCTGCTGCTACGCAATATGGAGCTGCTAAGCCAGTTAAGGACAACCATGGAAGCGGAGCAACAAGCCGTGGAACTGGCACGCACCACGGGTGAAGAGAATGAAACCCTTGAAGAGCGATTGATTGCCCGTGAGCACGAAATCACCATGATACGTATGGAATTGATGCAGCTGCGTGAACAGTCTGAGGAGCAGGAAGCGGCCATTTCCAGTCAACGCTTCCGGATCGCCAATCTCAGTCGTGAACGGGATGAACTCGATAGCAAAGCCAACCTGCTCAGTCAGGAGCGGAATCTACTCACCACCCAGATGACACGATTGAGCCAGGAGACGACCCGTCTTCAGAGCCAGATTAGCGAGGCCAATCGCAATATCGAGGGGCTCACTGTCGATCTTGAACAGGCCAATGCCCGTCAGGTTACCACCCAACAGGACCTGGAGCAGCTGAGGCTCTCTCTACGTACCAAGGACCAGGAACTCTTGGCCGCCCTGGCACGCAATCAAGAGACCGGCGAACAGCTTGTCGACCTGAAACAGGACTATTCAACCCTGAAAATTCAGTATAACAAGCTGTTACGGCCTGCTCGTACCGCCAAAGGCAAGACGCTGGCAGAGGTGCGCTACACGAAATCGGGTAAAAACTACCGTATTGAGTATAAAGGTCCTGGGGATAGTGGATTTAAAACAATATCGCGCAACAAGCTGGAGCAAAACCTTACCCGCCTGAAAAAGAGAGATAACAATCTCTATATCAAGGTCATCATCCCTAAGAAGAGTGGCCTCTCCTATAACGAAGCATGGTCATTTACCAACCATATGCATCGGAAATATGACTACTATTACCAAGAGGAGGCTAAAAAAGAACGCATTGTTGAATGAGGAATTAAATTCAAACCCTACAGTCATAAAAACGTAGGGGCTGTACCGGCCTCGGATAAGCAATATCAGGCTATGAACAGACGCAACAGACTCACACTTTTTGGGATCATCAGCGCAATGCTACTCAGTGGTTGCGCATCGAAAGTTCCCGTCATCATTGGCACCCCACCCGGTGGCGATATCAGAGTGGATGAGGTGCAACAGAAACAAAACAGTTTCATCGACGCCAAGGTACGTTGGGGTGGAGATATCATCTCTGTGGAAAACCTTGCCGACGAGACCCATATCGAAATCCTCGCACGACAACTGAATGAGACAGGCAAGCCCAAAGACGAGAGCCGGAGTAGCGGTCGTTTCATAGCCCGAATCGAGGGCTATTTAGAACCCGAGGAGTACCCAAAGGACCAAAAAATCACCGTTACCGGATCGGTCATCGAAGTTATTAAAAAGCCGGTAGGCGATTACCCCTATCCCTACCCTGTGGTTGATGTTGAAGCCTACTATCTCTGGCCAAAACAGAAACACTATGCTCGACCTTACTACTATGATCCATTTTACGATCCTTTTTATTTCCCCTATTGGCGAAGATACCCTTACTACTACTGGTGATCCGATTGAAACGCTGGACACTCTATACTTTTCTCCTGATCACCTTGCAGGCCTGCAGCAGTCAGCCTGTCATTAACAACAATGCTGATTGTAGTCTCACACCGCAACAAGCCACCGCCACCCCGCCCGATCCTGGATCACAGCCTTTGCAATGGGGTGGGATCATTATTGAGGCTCAGAACTTTAACGAAATAACAGAGGTTGAGATTCTTGCCTACCCACTCGATACAGAGGGTCGCCCTGACACAGGAGCAACCTCTGTCGGACGCTTTATAGCAAAACAAGCAGGCTATCTCGAGACGAAGGACTACGCAACAGGCCGACAAGTGACTGTAACCGGAAAGTTTTCTGAGATCCGTAAAGGGGAAGTGGCAAAAGCCAGTTATCAATTCCCTGTATTGATTTGCGATGAAATTTCACTCTGGCCGGTAGTCAGTGAACGTAAGATACAGCCACGCATCCATTTTGGCTTTGGTGCGAGCTCGGGAGGACGTAGTTATGGTGGTATCGGAATAGGAATAGGTTTATAGAAATACCACGGTCCAACGATTTATGGCGACCTTGTCGTAGAACACTTATCTGATTTGGCACATAGAGTCAGATTACTCTTTAAATCTGTTTTGTGGTCATTGAGAGATAGCTTCGCTACACCTGAGTTTTCATCTTCTTTGCCACATTGTTCCGTAGATACACAGGCAATGCCTTTTCCGGCGCTACGGCTAATCCGGCAAGATAATCTTCAGCAGCAAGTTGTGCTACATCCCGGGCACTGCAGTACATATCTGCTTTATAACCCAATAAAGAACCTTTCATCCGCTGGCCCAGTTGCTCACCATAATCCCCCCAACCTGAACCTATGCCATACCAACCATGATCAGATGGGATCTCAACCTGTTCGGCAGATGCCACCTGCTCGGCAATAACAGGCATTACCAACTCATTTTCACCAATCCTGTAACCGGCCCAATACAGCTCACCCATCCTGGCATCATAGGCTGGCAGCAAATTGTGCTCCCCCTTCTCCCGATAGGCTCTCTGCGCCAACGCCGCAAGGGTAGAAACCCGCACCACTGGAAGGTCTGCCGCGAAAGCAACGCCTTGTATCACACCAGTAGCAATGCGTACACCGGTAAACGAGCCAGGACCTCTCCCAAAGGCCAAGGCATCCAGATCAGACAGTTTTAATCCGCCCTCAGCTAAAAGTTTGTCCATCATATCGAGTATCAGCTCACTGTGACCACGGGGTCTGATCTCATAACGCAAACATATCTCCCCATCGGAAAACAAGGCAGCGGAACAAGCCTCAGTTGCAGTTTCTATTGCAATGATCTTCATTGTTTCTGATTTTTTTAACACCCTGGGACGGATAATGAGCCACCCGTAGGAGTAGCATTCCCAATTGATCCCAATAATTTACATATTATATTGATTTTAAAGAAAAATAGTTAAATTTTTATGGATGTCGGAATAGTTTACACATGATTAATCTGAAACACTCTAAAAAAGTAATAACTCTTTGTTTTTACTTGAAAATACACAAATGGCATGAATTCTGCGTTTTATATTGTAAAGCATTACACATAGGGATTTTTAGAGGACTATATGAGCATGAACATCAAGCAGACCCTACTTAAGGTGCATTTCTCGCTCTTTGTGCCGTTAGTGTCACAGTAAACGCTACTATCATAAGTACTATCGACATGGGTTCGTTCCACTTCGATAGTATAAACCTTGTTGACACAATGATAGGAAGAGATGCTGAAGGGACCAACAAACGAACGGTTAAATCAGATAACCAAATTGTCACTCTTGACCGATTTGATGGTTCTTTGGGCGACTTGGTTGATGTTGATATCCGGTTCGAATCTAATTGGTCTCTAGGCTCTATCGTTCATGCACAAGATAAAAGACATAGAATACGAACTGCTTCTGGTGCGGGTCAGTCTATCAGCAGACAAGCAGTGCGCCTGATCGATCCGAACAGAGAAGTTGAGAGAAACCGTGAGGTTGTAAGATCTAGTTGTAGAAGTCTAACCTAACCAGTTGTACTGATCAAGATTACGAAACTGGGTCCTTCGATGGCATTTTTGACCTGAGCAGCTTTAATTTAAGTGATTTCATCGGCACCGAGGATTTGAGATTCAATGTTGTACGAACACTTATAGCTGACCTAACACTTTGTGGCAGTAGGGATAGTTGCTACCAAATGAATAAACTTAATGCCTGGGGTGGCGATCTGTTTGTAAGCTATACCTACAACACACAGGAAGAACACAGCGTACCAGAGCCTTCGTCTCTTGCACTGCTCGGACTTGGTCTGCTTGGGTTTGGAGCAAGTCGCTTACGTCAAAGAAAAAGCTGATTTCTTCACTATTCTCTATATAGTTGCGCCCGCCTAGTGCGGGCGTTTTTTTATTGTACCGGAGTATATTTCCGGCTCCTGCGCTTATCCAGTCGCTCCTGCATACCCTGTAATAGATCCCATAGGACAGGGATGATAAACAGGGTCAGTGCGGTGGCTGTTGCCAGGCCGGTCACGAATGTCGAGGCCATGGTTCCCCAGATCAGGGAGTAGCTTGGGAAACCTATCGCCATAGGCAACAATCCCAATGTGGTCGTCAGTGTAGTCAGCAGAATAGGACGCAGTCGGATATGTACACCTGTGATGATGGCATCTCGTCGCGACATACCCTTGCGATAACGCTTGTTGATGAAATCGATCAATACCAGGGCATCATTGACCACCACACCCGCTACACCAATCACCGCAATAAAGCTGTTAACCGTGAAGAGCGATTGTGTTACCAATTTTCCGAATACGACTCCGATCAGGGCGAATACGATGGCAGAGAGAATAATCAGTGGTTGCAGATATGACTGAAACTGAGTTGCCAGGATCACATACATCACCAACACAGCAATGATGAAGGCATATGCCAGCGACTCGAAGGAGCGCTGAGTATCCTCATGCTCTCCACCAAAAGTAACCGTTGCCCCTGGATAACTGTCACTTATCGTCTCGTAGTAGTTCCCAACTGCATTGACGACTGCAGGTGTTGAAGTGGGAGCACCTTTTCGGATATCAGCCTTGAGGCTGATCGCCCGCTGCCCCTGGTATCGTTTGATTTCACCCGCCTCATTATAGGCCCGCACACTCACCAGGTCTGCCAGGTAGACTGGGTGTCCCGCATCCTCAACCACAGGGATATAGAGTGCGTTCTCCGGATCCTTTAGAGAGTGCGGATCAATCCGGAGTTTCAGATCGACCTCTTTATCAATATGCCGATACTTACCGAGATAACGCCCATCCAGCACACTCGCCGCAAGATTGGCCACTTGATTGTTCTCCAGCCCAAATTCTGCAACCCTACTCTGCTCGACCTCCATCCGAAATACACGCTTGGGAAGTCCCCGATCGTCATTCAAGTCGATCAGATTGGGACCGATAACCGGTGACTGACGCATAAAGGCCAATAGATCTCTAGCCAATCCGGAGACTGCATCCACATTGGCACCTACAACCCGTACATTGATATCTTTACCGCTGGGAGGACCATCATTTTGCGGATGGATATGCAGACTATAGCCATCTGTTTCATAGAGTGGCTTCAGCTTCTCTCGCATACGATCCAGGTGCGCGAGGGGATCATCAAAGGTTTGCTCAGCTGCAGGCGGCATGGTCACCATCACTGATCCATGGTTATTACCGTAGACAGGTTCATAGTCCTCATTGAAGTACATACCCGATAAACCTGCAGCAGCACTGGCCATACCTTGGCCATCCTCCATAACCGTTTCTGCAATACGTTTAACCCGCTCATCCACCTCTTCAATAGCAATATTGCTTGGACCCACTACATCAACGTAATAGAGTTTATAATCATCCGGAAAAAACTGAATTCGGATCAGCGGGATCTTACCACTCGCAGAGAGTCCAAGGATCATTACCGAGATGACAAACAGCAGGGTGACCGCCAACACTGACAAGAGACGAAATCGCAAAGTCCAAGACAACAACCAGTCAGTAAACCGCCGTGTCACACGCATCATCGCATTATCCCGGTCCAACAGATCAACAGCTGTCTGCTGACGCGGACCGAAATCTAAATAGTGGATAGGCAGGATGAGCAGGCATTCCACCAGCGAGGCGACAATCGCGAAGGTTACCGCTTTCGGTACCAAAGCGAAAAACTGCCCGGTCGACCCACTCATGATCAACATCGGCAAAAATGCGGCTACGGTGGTCATTGTTGCGGAGATCACCGGCATCGCAACTTCAGCAGTACCATTGATGATCGCCTCACGCAGGGACTCTCCTTCCTGTACATGGCGATAGATGTTTTCTGTCACTACAATGGCATCATCCACCACGATACCGGTCACCAACACGAAGGAGAACAGGGTGATCTCATTCAAGCTGTTACCCGTCAGGTACATAATCAGCATGGTGATCATGAAGGAAAAAGGGATTCCAATCGTCACTAAACCCGCGTTCCGTATGCCCATGAAATACCAGATGATCAGCGACACCAGGAAAATACCGACCAGCATATTCATACCCAGGGTCGTCAACCCATCCTTGATATAGACAGTGGAATCCTGGGTCAAAACCACCTCTACGCCCTGAGCCTGCAGGGATGGATGGAATTCCTCGATCACCGCCACCACTTGGTCGCGGATCCGCATGGCATTACCCTGATCGGACTTGATTACTTTCAGCCCCAATGAGGGCTTGCCGTTGACTGACGCGATCACAATGGGATAGCGGTAACCCATCCCCATGCGCGTGGTCAGATCCTTAACGCGTACAAGACTGCCATCAGCATCCCTGCGCACGACACTTGACTGAACCTGCTCCAAAGAATGGAATCGTTCATCAAGCTTAATCAGATACTCACCACTCTGGTTGGTGTATTTGCCGGCAGGTATGGAGAGATTGGTGCCAGTCAGCACTTGCGACACTTGATTAAACCCAACTCCGAACTCCCGTAGTTTCTGTGGGTCGAGATAGATATGGAACTCCTGGGTCTGCTTACCCGAGAAATCGATCTGTTGGACTTCTGGGATTTTCAATAGACGAGTCTTGATCTCCTCCCCCATCAAAGCCAATGTTCGATTACTGTGGTCCCCCAATAAATTAATTGAAATGACCGGTAGCCAATCCTGCACCTTGGCATTTAATAACTGTGGTGGATCGACTCCCTGAGGCAGTTCACTGATAATATTCAGCACCTCGAACCTGACTTCGTTGTAGAGGGCATCATAGTCAGAATCGTCCACAAACTTGAGACGAACGTTCGATCGACCACTAAAGGATGTGGAGTTAATCCACTCCACGTCATCCACCTTTTCCAGGGCGTCTTCGATTTTTCGCGTAACAAGACTCTCGACCTCTACCGGTGAGGCACCGGGATAGACGGTGGAGATAATCACTTCGCCAAAGCCAAAGTTGGGATAACGTTCAGCCGGTAGCGCGAAGAGGGATATGAATCCCACTACGATCAATACCACGAACATCAGGTTGTAGAAGACCCGCTGCTTGAGAGAAAAAGCGACAACCTCATGCATGGACTATTACTCGTCGGTTATCAGGAACTGATCACCAGGCTTCACATCCGGTGAGGTAACTCGTATCCATTCTGCATCAACACCCTTGGAGTGCCCGAGATAGACCACCCGAATCTCTTTGCCATCAGGACGTTTCAGCCAATATTGTTCATAGCGTTGCTGCAACGAACGCTCTGGGACTAGAACGGCTCCAGTCCGTACTGGGATATCCAATCCCAATTCGACCCGCAAACCACCTCTCGGAGATAACACACCGTCACTGATCTCCAACTCCAGGTGGATCTTACGGGAGATCTCATCGAATGCCGGAGAGATACGCAGAACTGAAGCGGTTACTTCAACCTGCAACTCAGGCAATCGGACTTTGAGCCCCTCTTGTTGTGCGATCAATGCCCTGTATTCAGCGATACTGAGTGCGAAGGGCACAACCAAGCGATTATAGTCCCCCACATCGACCGCCGGTTCGCCAACATTCACCCACTCGCCCGGATCGATAAACCGCTTCACCACCCGCCAACCTTTAGGTGCAAAAATACAGAGCCGCTGTTTGCGTTCCATCAAGGTCTCAGCAGCGATCGCCAGTGCATCAAGCTGCGTTCTAATTTTATTCAGATTCCGTTGCGCTGAGTCGAGTTGACTCTCAGATGAGCTGTTCTGTTTCAGCAATTGGCGGTATCGAGCGACCTCCTTCCGATAATAAGCTTTATCCACTTCCAGTGCTTCGCGCTCAGCACGGTTGGTACGTAGCTCCATATCAATGAATGTCTCATCCTGACAAGCAAAGGGTACACCCTCTTCAATTTGATCGCCCACGTCTCCATTGACAGATTGAATACGTCCTGCCGCCTCGGCCGAGAGCACAACACGTGTATAGGCGCGGGTAAAGCCGGACAGGACTTCCCGCTGTAGTGCGGGCCTGGCAGTCACCAAGGACTCCGCCGCATGTGCAACTGGCAGCAATAGTGAACCCATTATCCCAAATGACAGAAAACAGAATCTCATTTTTTTTGTGGCTTCCCTATATCTAATCCTGAAAAAGCTCTGTTGGCAGAGCAAGTTATTACTTATTGGCGCTATTCAAAGTACTGTAGCGCTCCAACAATTGGCAGAACAGTATTGGCCATCGATAAAGTAGCTTATGCAATGGATAGAATCTCCAAGACAATACCTTATTCAATTGATTCCTGAAATCTGCTGACAACAACCAGATTGTTAGCTCCACGAATCGCAAATACTTATGCTGATAAGCACACAGACATGTTGCAGGATGCCACCTGATCGACTCAAGTTTCATGATAAATCACAATCAAATACCCTCTGTGACTCACCGATTTTAGCCAACTCATCCTACTATTCCTTAGGATAATAGTTCCTCAGCGATTCCGAAAATCATAAAATTTCAGGCACCCTGTCTTGATCAAATAAAATTATATTATTTACATTTAAAACAAGTAGTTAAGTAATTTTTTTACATTATAAACTGAATTTGAACCTAGTCTATAGTCATAAAGTTCACACATCATCAGCAGCATATGACTATACTCCTGTAACATTTGAGACAAATAATAATCACAGGTAATCTCGACTTTCATCGTAGTAATAACAGATTAGTTACTGCGGAAAAGAGAAGACACGATCGACCATCTCCAAGGATTTTGGAGACCCAATTTCAGTGGATGATGCGACTGATCCGTCTCAAGTCATGGCGAAGATCATCATGACACGCGGAGGAGAGCGCATGTGGATCTTTTATAAACACCTCCCCAGAGGGGTATCCACAAAAGAAATCCAGAAGGTCACTGCAAAGGGCTCAAGACCAAGTTGGGCGTTAATACCTTTATCTAAAAAGGCGGCAATCAAACGCTCAAAAAGCGTCCGGATTAAAGACCTCGACACCGAGATGGTTGAGTATCACGCCATTGTCCAAGTGGATTCGCCAATGATAGCGGACACCATCATTGAGAACCTGAATAGTAAAACAGTCAACGGATTGTTCCTAAAACCACATCGCTATTACCGCAGGTTTCCAAACCGTGACAGACGCGTTAGTCAAGAATCCTCGGATGGTTCAGATGAACGCCGCACAGAGGATCGACGCAGAAATAATCTGATCACAAGAGTGTTGGAAATCTCATGACAGGAGATTGATACCTGCAATAATGGCTGACAAATCATTGCTCCTCAAATGATGTGTCCCATCATTTTGGCCTGGATGCATTCATAGTTGTGTCAACAACTCCACCAATACACTGCCATCCATTGGCTGCAGGGCGTGATTTGTAGACAGTAGTCGGGTCTCCGCCTGACCTTTCAGTGACTGGATATTGTTCATATCCTGACTAAAAGCAGGAACCAGTTCATCCCCCATACCAATCGGTCCCGGACGCACGATAGAGACATATTTTATTTGGGGATGAGGTTGTCGGTTAAGCCAGAATAAGAGATTCCCCGGTTGTTCATGTACCAGGTCGAGCAGTACAGCCCAGGAGTCACGCACCACACCATACAGATCGCCGGCAAAGAACTCTTTCACCACACTGATGGGAAAAGGATCGTCGGTCTCATCCAATGCATCTACCGCACGCAGTGTACCGAGATGTGGTGATGCAATGGTTATCAGGGCCTTCGGGTGCTTAACGCCTCCTTGTATCAAAGCCATCCTAGCCACAACCCCACCTGCGGAGTGTCCAATCAGAATTACCGGTTCATTCGGATGGCGGTATTCCACCACATTCAGCATGCCCTTCAGAATATCGGCTTGCACTGCAACCGGTCCCATCGAAGGTAATTCGACCGTATAGAACTTATTTACTGCCGCATCACCTGGGATAGCGAATAACCCTCTTGACGTGAGCACACCAGCCCGCTGCCAGCCATGATGAACCAAGGCTCTATTCACACCACTATCTTCCCAGGAAGCGGCACTGCCCAGATAACCATGCACAAGCACTGCTACATCTGCTTGGACTGTCAGACTCGACAAGCCAATTAATAGTGACAACACAAATCGTTTCATAGAGAGTTCCTCCGGATTGGAATTTCTATCAAGCCATGCTTTGGTAATAGAGATTTTGTCGATGCCTGGCCTCGGTAAAAAAATGATAACGCTCTTCAACAAGTCCAAATGCCTTTGCCCAGGAGATCTCTTCGAATTCGGAACTACCCCGCTCTGCCCCTGATTCACGCAGCAGAGGACGTGTTAATCGTGCTGGTGAGTACTGCTTCAAGATCCCGGAGGAACCCTTGGCGCATACAACCCTTTTATTCAAAGGATGGTTGGGATTGCCCTCAATATGCCGTATTTCACCATCCCTTAGGGTGACGCGAATACCGCAACGACTGGCGCACATGTAGCAGGTCGTCTCTTTGGTCTCGACACGACCTGTCTCGCTGTCAGTGTGTTTCGTGGAATCCTGCATGATGAAAAATTTTGAAATGTCACTTTACAATAAGACATGTACTAAAGTATTAATATTAGCATTTTATGAAATAGCATACCAGGCAATGCCTGTCACGATGAGTGTGATGCCACATAATTTGATACTTAGGACCTTACTCAGATAGCAGGGCCTCCAAACGTTCCAGCCAACTCCGTACCCCGGGATAGGGCTGTAACGATACGGCCCCCTCCGGGGCCAAAGAAACATAAGGGTAACAGGCAATATCGGCTATGGTAACGCCCCCGCCAACCAGCCAGTCGGCACCGGATAGCCGGGCATCCATCACTGCCAGCCCAGCCTGGCCATCCTGTTGGCATGACGCCAGATCAAAGGGTCGGCCAAGCACAAGCGAAGCCCGGGCCCGGGCCAAACCATAAAGCAGCTCATTTTCTGAGACAGCCAACCACTGGGTAACCCGGACCGCTCCCATGACATCCTGTGGCAACCAGCTTGAATCACCATAACGTCGAGCCAGATAGACCAGTATCGCCATCGAGTCCCAAATGGTCTCTTCACCATCGACCAATACGGGAACTTGACCACGGGGGTTGATTTGTTTGAACAGCGGTGTCAACGTCTCGCCCTTCAGCACATCTGTATTGACCCGTTCATAGTCGAGGCCCAGCATGGAGAGCAATAATCTCACCTTGTAGCAGTTACCTGAGCGGGGGTAGTCGTAAAGCTTCAATGCAGACATGGTTCGCCTCTGTGCTCTGATCGCTGAATCTGACAGTCTAATGACTTCAGCTTAAAGCACATCAATAAATTCTGTTCATTCAATTTCACATGGACTTTAGGGTATAGGACTCTTATTCTTGATAGAAGCCTCCATGGAGGGCAATTCCCATGTATCGATCCATTCATACACTGCACCATCCTGCCATCTGCCTTGTGGTCGCACTACTCACTGCGGGACTCGACGGCTGCAGTCAGCAATCAAACAACACAGCCAGCACCGAGAGTCAGAGTAAAGAGAATCACAGGGCTCAAACACAGACTGTCGCCAAGCGTGACTTGTCATCCTTCGATGTTTGTGTACGGCTACCGGCCACCGATGTGGCAGGAGTTCTAGGTTCGACTCCCGGCCAAACCTCAACGAAAGCAACGATGTTGTCCTACGCTTCCGACTGCACATACACCATTGAGCTTGGTGATGGTATGAAAAACTATGCCATGATCTGGATCTATTCACCTGAGATGTGGGCCCCCTCCATGGCTGGTGAGATTGAGAAGATTGAGGGTCTGGGTAACGAGGCCTATCTGGAGAAGGAGAGTATCGGCAGCTTCGAAAAGATCAATGTCCTGGTCAAGGGCGATTTCATGCTGGATACACGCGCCAATACCCAGGAGGAGGCACGGGGGCTGGCTGAACTGGCACTTAAACGACTCACAGGCAAAGCTCGATAAGGCCCTGCCTGAAAACCGGTCGGTACAAACCGTGATAACGGCGGTGACCGGACTTCATCATTACCAGGCTCAAACCAACGTTCCCTGTAGCGTTGGAATGACATAACCGCCCACACGTACCTCTCGAGTCCCGTTATGCATACTTGCACGTAACATGATCAAAGAGGGTCTGCGTATCTCATGGCCCTGCTCGATCCGTATGGATAGACCCGGTTCGAATAGGTGTTGATGCTCCAACAGGTAGGCTCCAAGAAAGGCAGCACCATTCCCTGTTGCCGGGTCTTCTCGCACGCCGTGTGCCTCAAAAAAGAACCTTGCAGAGAGGTCATTCCGGGGGTGATGAGTCTGTTGACAGAATAGGTAGACAAGGGGTGGAAAACCTTGCATTGCCAAAGGGGCAAACAGCTCAAGATCGAGCTTACTCCGTCGAAGTGCATCAAGACTGCAAAGCGGGACAATCATCGCCGCAGTACCGGCGGAAATCACCTGGATCGGCGTTTTCGTGTCGATCTCCTCCGGTGATAAGCCGAGTGCCACCGCAACCGGTTCGTGAGGCGCTGTCGCCTCAAGCGACATGGGGGGCGCGATGAACCAGGCAACCTCTTGTTCATCAGCAGAGGTCTCGAATGTGACCGGGACCTGACCCACGATCAGGCTGAGCTGTATCTCATTAGAAAATTCAGATGCAACATGATGGCGAATGACCCAAGCTGTCCCAAGTATTGGGTGGCCGGTAAAAGCGATCTCCCGCGCCGGAGTGAATATCCTCACACGGTATCCACCATCCTCTTCGGGAATGGATGTCACAAAGGTTGTTTCCGAGAAATTCATCTCAGCGGCAAGCTGCTGCATCGTTTCCTCAGACAGAGTATCTGCACCAACAATGACAGCCAGTTGGTTACCTGAGTAGGATCGCTCTGCGAAAACATCAACCATATAAATGGGGTGTGCCATGATCTAGTGTGTTGGTTAAAAGTCGGTATTTACGGAGTAATGATGACTAAGCGGTGTGCAGCATTGGTTGGGCTCTTTAGATGATTCCGAGTATCTGAAAAAATAAATGACGTTCATTGACGCCAACTCAATTGTACAACATATGGGACATGTATAGCCTGCCCCATATGTTGGTTAATTTTCTCGCGCTGGAAGATCTGTTGAGATATTCATCGGGTTTAACTCGGACGAGTTTGAATGGCAGTCCAATCAGACCCTCCAACTCCGACAGATAAATGGCAGAAAATTTTCAGGCACACTCGTTCCATTCTCACCAATTCCCTTCATACCGGACACCGGTTGCACGTGACCACGTAGCCATGAAACAAGGCTTTTGGGACTATCGATAACTCTATTCATCCAGAGGCTGATCTTGCTCAATTGCAGCAGTCCGTATTAGTTGGTTCTCTGTCTTGTCAGATAGGGATTTATGCATCGCTTGTTCATAATATGCCGGTGCTTGCAACTGGTCTTTGCATGCTGACGCGGATGCCTGGGTAATGAGTCCTGTTCCGTCCATATTTCGCTCGACACCCTTATAGACCCAGCGCAGTACCGCATCCTGAACCTGTTTGCCCTGCCAAGCCCTTAGCCCCGGGTGATTGATGATGAGTGTTACCACCCAGCGCTGGTCGTGACGGTCCTGGACGTAGCCGGCCATTGAGCTGACGTCGTTGAGTGATCCGGTTTTGATGTGTGCCCGGCCGGCAAGAGCAGTCTTGTGCAATCGTTTACGCATGGTTCAGTCGATTCCAACGATTGGAAGTGAGGCCATGAATTCAGGCATTATTGGGCTTTGAAAAGCAGTCTGAAGCAGCTGCCCAATGATCTCTGCCGATATCTGTGCATCGCGAGCAAGCCCTGCTCCGTCACTGACCCGGACCCTTTCTGAAGATAACCTCCAGCTGCCTAGCCAGTTTGCGATAAGGTCTTGGCTCTGTGTGATCGTTGCGGGCGCACCCTGGGTTTCAGCACTTACTGTGAGCAACAGCATACGGCTCATGAGGTTGTTGCTGAACTTGTTCATGCCGCGGATCACTTCAGCCAGCGGGCGCGATTCGATGCTGTGAAAGGGCTCGGTCCCGCGCGGTACAATGCCATTGAACTGCCCACCCATCTCTTTCCAGAGCAGGCTGAAGGCACCGCCGAGATGCTCGGCCGGGTCCATGACCAGGTAGGTATTGCTCCATTCGGAACATTTTGTCGAATAGCTGCCCTGGATTTTCACGGTTGCCCCGTTTTTGTGCTCGGACAGATGGACCACCGGGCGGAAATGCGGCTTTAGGCAGGGACCAGATACCAGTTTTGTATGGTTGCTTATTTTCAGGTTGGCGAGGGGCGGATAGGTAAAGGCATGGACTACGCCCTCAGTCCGGTCTGGCAGCAAATGCAACTGTGTAGCCTGGAAATTCAGGCTGAGGGGATAGGGCAGTGCGTTGTAGGCACGCCAGGGTTTGCCATCAAAATCACCCCGTTGTTCTTTCGTAGCGACAAAATAGCTGCTGTCTAGGATCAAATCACCCTGGATCATTTGTATCCCGCGCTCGCGCAGACCGTGCAAGAGCTGCCAGAATCGTTCAGGAGTCAGGTGCGGATCACCGTAACCTTTCAGAATGAGATCACCAGCAAGTACTCCTTGCTCCAGGGTTCCTTGGATGTAGGCTTCGGTCCGCCACTGGTAGTCCGGTCCCAGGGTATCCAATGCCAGCAGACTGGTCAGCAGTTTCATTACCGATGCCGGGTTACGAGAAACCGCTTCGTTCAGCGCCAGACTTGGCGAGGTTTCAGATACACGGCTCACATAAAGGCTGACATCGGCGACAGGGATGTTATGGGCACGCAGGGTTTTCGCTATACTGGCAGGTATCTTACCTGCGGATTGGGCAGTCAATGGGAGCAGCAACAGGACCATCGCCATACAGATGGCAAGGTTCTGCAACGATCTTGGTGGCCAGGATAATTCTGACTTTTCCATGCTTCCCTTTGCTCCTTGATGTTATATAGAAACCTATGACTAAGATGTCATTCCTGAAAATACCTGGTCTTTTTTAGGTCCCCCTGGCGTATTTTCGAGCAAACGAGTGGGTTTCCTGACAAAGGTCTAAAAATGACAATTCACAGGAGTATCTAACGGCAGATTTCTTGTGAGCTGAAGTTTCTCTACCTTTCGACATCACATTGGACAGATCCCAAGATTGTGGCGCGGCCAACCTTGCCGAACCCTCTCGAAGATCCGCAAATTCCTCACAGCGGCCAAATCAACAACAGCATCGGAATGCTCACTACGACCACCAAGATCTCCATCGGCAAGCCCAAACGCCAATAGTCACCAAACTTCAGCCCCCCCGGACCGAGAATCAAGGTGTTGTTCTGATGACCGATAGGCGTCAGGAATGCACAAGAGGCGCCGATCGCAACGGCCATCAGGAGGGGGTCGGCACTGACACCGAGTTGCTGCGCACCACTGAGGGCAATAGGGCACATGACAGCGGCGGTTGCTGCATTGTTCATGAAATCGGATAGGGTCATTGTAACCACCAGCAGCAGCACCATGGCAAGTACAGGGGTCCCCTGGGCCAGCTCATTCAACAACGCATTGGCCAGCAGGTCGGCAGTGCCGGTACTGGCCATCGCCCCTGCCACAGGTATCAGGGAGGCGAGCAGTACAATCACGGGGCAATCCACCGCTTTATAGAGATCGCGCGGCGGAATGATCCCCGATACACCCATCAGCAACACGCCGAGGGCGAACGAGGCCGATGCTGGCAATACGCCTAACGCGGCGCTACCGATCGAAAGTACCATGATCGCGGTCGCGATAATTGCCTTGCGCGGCTTTGGTAGACGAATGTCCCGGTCTGCCAAGGGCACCAGACGATACTCATTGCTAAATTTTGCCAGCGCCTCGGGCGGACCCTGCATCAGTAAAAGATCCCCGGCCTTGAAACGCATTCTCTTGACCCGGCGAACTGTACGCCTTCCCTGACGCGATACTGCCAGCACGCTCATGGAATAGCGTTCGTTGAGCTTGATCCCACCTGACGACCGGCCAATCAACCCGGAGTCCGGTAATACTGCGAGCTCCTGCAAGGCAATGGACCCGCCGGCCTTTTCAGCGGTGTCTTCGTCCTGGCTATCTGCAGCGTCCTTTTCCACCGGTTTCTCGCGTTCACCCAAGGACAGCTCGAGATCAGAGATGACCTTGCTCAGGTCATCGGGTTCGGCTTCTATGACCAGGATGTCACCTGAGCGTATCCGACGCCGGGGATTGGGTGCGTAAAGCCGGATATCTTCGCGTATCAATCCAACGATCTGCGCACCGTCCTGATCAAGCGTAGCGTCTGCCTGATTCAGTGTCTTGCCGATGGAACTGCTGCCTTCTCGAACGAGTGCCTCGGCAAGATACTTGCCGGTATCAAAATCACCGACGCTGCCTTTCTCTCGCGCTGGTACCAGACGCCAACCTACAAGTACCAAGAACGTCAGGCCGATCAGTGCGACGGTGCCACCAACCGGCAGAAAATCGAACATGCCAAAACTACCGTTGCCAGCGCCTTCACGAAAGCCGGATACGATCAGGTTGGGCGGTGTGCCGATCAAGGTGCTCATTCCCCCGAGAATGGTGCCAAAAGCCAGGGGCATGAGGATACGGCTTGGTGCCATATCAAATCGTTTGGAGAGCTGCAGCGCTACCGGCAGCAACAACGCCATCGCACCGACGTTGTTCATAAACGCAGAAAGCGCCGCGCCGAGCCCGGCAAGTGCAGCGATACCGCTGATCAGGCCCACACCACGCGGTAAAAGCCAACGGGTCAGACGATCGACCGTACCGGTATCCTGCAGGCCCCGACTCAAGATCAGTACACAGGCCACGGTAATGACCGCAGGATGACCGAAACCAAGGAAAGCCTGATCCGCAAAGATAAGACCCAAGAGAACACAGGCCATCAGTGCGGCCAGGGCAACCAGGTCGTGACGCCAGCGTCCCCATAGAAACAGGGCGACGGTCGCCACAAGCACTGCCAAAATCTCGATCTGCGGTACAGTCATTGCTCAGCGTCGATGGCACGAGGCCCGTTGGTTTCAGACAGGCTCAATCATAAACGAATGTCAGTGGATTGTCGGATTGACACCAGGCTTTGTACACTCAATCACATGGCACTGAGTCCACCGTGAGTTCCACCCCTGCCGCACTGCCTGCACAGCAAAGGGTGTTAGGAATTTGGCATTCGGGCGTCAGTCGAACAGGCCTGCTGGCTTACCAACCGATGGCACTCATATTTCAGGTAACCGTGAGGGCTGGGTTGTTTCGGCACCTCCAGGTCAATCGTGTTCACTTATCCCTGACAGTTGTGGGCATTAACCGAAATGACGGAGGAGTGATCACATCTTTGCATGATATGCCAATATCAAATAACTTGTGCGCGTAGCGAACACCTCAATTCAACATTCATCATTTAAAAACTCATAATTAATATCGAAACGCTTCCACCACCTGATACCCATACTCCTGCTTCCAGCCCCAGGAATAATTTCGCAGATCATACAATGCAGCCTGCTCCGCCTCCCCGGCAGAACGGGCACTGAAACCACAACCATAGCTGGTACGGTTTGTGCCCCTGGCGGTGGTGTACTCGGTTTTGATAATCGCCACATGAGCATGGGGCAGATCACTATTGGCCTGGGCGTGGACATCCTGCCCTCTCTTTCGATAGCCTTGTTCGAGTAACTTCTGTTCGGCCTTCTGAATGGCTGTTGCGGCACTATCCTGAGGTGTCGCAATCCATTCAATAGCCAGCGAGTCACCCTGACGTTTGGCTACCACACAGCTGCCACCTGCCATCACCATCTCCGTGATTGGCAATGCACAGAGAAAAACGGTTAATACAGACAGTAAATAGGCTTTTTCATACCCCCGTCTGGAGGGCTTCAAGATTTTCCCAACGTTCATAGGCCTGATCCAAGTGCTGTTGAACCTCGTTCATCTGCTGCTGTAGCCGGCCCGCTTCTTCGCTGCCGGTCGATTGATAGAGGGCTGGGTCGCTTAACTGTTCCTGTAGTTCAGCCAGGCGTTGTTCCAGTTCCTCAATCTGTTGTGGCAGATGATCGAGTTCTCTTTGATCCTTGTAACTCAGCTTCCCTATCTTCTTTTTCGGCTTCTCTTGCTGAGACTTGACCTTGTTCTCCACTGGCTGCTGTAGGGTTTTACGTCTCGCTTGCCAATCGCTATAGCCACCGACGCTTTCAATCACACGACCATCACCTTCAAATATCAGGCAACTGGTGACTGAGTGGTCGAGAAATTCACGATCGTGGCTGACCAACAGGAGGGTTCCCTGATAACCTATCAGTAGCTCTTCCAGTAACTCCAGGGTCTCGATGTCAAGGTCGTTGGTTGGCTCATCAA
>JAHXHU010000208.1 GCA_025656375.1 Candidatus Thiodiazotropha sp. (ex Ustalcina ferruginea)
GGCGCAAGGCACGGCGGGTCTACAGTCTCGCCTCACGGCTGCCGGGGACTAACCGCCTCGGCTTTCAGCCTTCCATGGCGCTCAGCGAGAGTTTAGGGTCGCCATGAAAACGGACAATCATCGCCGAATGGCTGAAGTCCGTATGATCGACCTCTTCGATGAGTCGACTCTCTGCAGCTGTTCCGCTACACAACAAAACAGATCCACAAGTGATGGTATCTGCGATTTCGTCGAGTGTTTTGAGATCAGCCTGGTTGTAGCCTTCCGGCTTTTTATGCAATTTAATCGCAAGATCTTCCGCCCCTTCCAGAATATCCTTCATAATAGCCATATCATGTCCCCTGAGATTTCAGTCACTGTCAGGCACCACCTGACCCGATCCAAATGCCCGATGCTGCCAACCATGACCAATTAGCGACCAGCGAAGCAGATAGTTTAATCAAGCCTTTTGCTGTCAACTCTGTACATCAGGTCGTTCAGAACTAATCGACTCTTTCCCCTCTACCAGCAAACGTTTGGCGGAGCAAACTCCCTCGTCGCTCTCCCCTGCGCATTTTATCACTGCTTTGTAATTGATACTGGAGTGGCTCGCCTTAAGATCAATTTTTCCGAGCATGTCGGTGCTGTAGAAAGCGATGAGGTAAACCGATGGCGTATGTTCAAACCCAAGCTCTGTCGGGGGTAGATGAGGCACCGCATCATACGTATTCTGTACCCGCAGTGTAGGGTAAGGCGAGTTCTCTTCGAAAAAACTCACAAATGCTCCATTGCCCACACGCGGTGAGGCGAAATTAATATTTACGGTTGGAATAGTGGGTCTGGAGAGCGCCAGATCCAGTGTAAACAGTTGGCTAAGTGCAGCTCCCAGGCTATGGCCCGTGATATAGATTTCACTGATTGGTTTTGTGGAGGCCTGATACTTGTCGATTAAGGCAAACAGCTGGCGTCGCATCGGGGCAACAGTTCTGTCACCACTCTTGTATATGTCGTTAAAGCCGGACTCAACCCGAACATCGGCAGGTACCCCAATATCCGAGTTGAACGGGACAAATTCCTGCGGCTCAACACCGCAATCGTCGAGCATGTCGAGAGCACTGTCGGTCCCCCGAAATGCGAAAATATAGCACCATGGGACCGTCGTTGAACGGAACATCAGGCCGTATGTCTCAACTGTTTTATCCCGCCCAAACACGGCATCCACACCACTCCAACAATCCAGTAGTTCAAATCCCTCGGGGGGCGTCACCCTGGTACGAACGCACTGGGACACATTGTTACCAATAAAGGCGTTGTAGGCCTGTATACAGCAATCGATCAAAAGTCCGACTCGGTTAGCATTGACCTTGCGGATATCGGTGACACATACCATCGACTTTTCCCACCTTACACCGGCGCTGAATAAAACGGCTCTGCTTGAAACTAGCCGTATATGAGCGCACAGACTCTACAATATATTTAGCCACATTAGAATATTTCGTGGACAACCTTGAATGAAGAACACCATTAACCTCTTGAAAGACATGTGTAATACAGGACTTAATAGTCTTTGTCTTATTGATCAAATCAATGGTGGGGCAGGGCCCCACCCTTCAGTCCAATTCGATGTGTAGGGTGGGGTCCTGCCCTACCATAAGCCACTGAAAGTTTAAGTCTCATCTGTGTCTTATCGAGACCAAACAGAGACGCTGTCTTACCTCCAGGCCAATCGTATTCACTTATTCCGGACAGTAGTGGGCGAATGCCGGAATCCAGAGCATTTGACAGGGAGATAGCATGGAGCAATGAACCCACCCTGGCGAGATTTGTAACCGGACATGATCTAACAAGAGAAGTATTATTATTACATAACAAACAGTCGATGATCGCAGAGTGAACTAGCATCACTCTGATGGACGGTAAACTAATCTAAACATCAAAGAGGTAAGAAATGGATGAGTTAATTCAAGACTACTTAGACAGAATTCATGAAGCGCGGCGGGAGAAAATCGACAAACTTCATCTAACTAACTTGAGACATCCGGACTGTCAAAAATGGTGATATTTTTGTAAGAGTACTTCAGTATCCACTCGATATTCCAGCTCAAGTATTGTCCCTCCAACAACAGAGCCGTACCCCACAATAAGCCTGCGAGCATTGCGAGCAAACCACAATTAAAAATTCATAACACAACATTCAAAATTCTCTTCAGCTCTCAAGCAATCTCCCCACCAACAGGGTCAAGCGATCCAGCGCCCCACGGTTTTGCTCTACAAGCTCTCTACCTGCTTCACCAATCCGACTACGCTCGCTGGCATCACTTAACCAACGGGTAACCTGGCCGGCCAAAGCTTCCACCCCGTCCACTTGAACTGCTGCCTTATGCTGCAAAAACAGCTCACTGATCTCACTGAAATTGAACATATGGGGGCCAAATACAACAGCCACACCCTGCGCAGTCGCCTCTAAAATGTTGTGGCCGCCATGAGGCACCAGACTTCCACCGATAAAAGCAACATCCGTTGCTCCCATGAAGAGGGTCAACTCACCCATGGTGTCACCAAGAAAGACAACTGTCTCATGCTCACAAGGTTGTTGCTGACTACGCTTCACTAAATTAAACCCCGCCTCATCAATCAACTGCGCAACCCGTTCGAAACGCTCAGGATGACGGGGAACCAATACCAGTAATGCGTCAGGTATTGTTTCGCGAATTATTGCATGTGCCTGCAGTATGATTTCATCTTCACCTTCATGGGTGCTCGCCGCAAGCCATACTGGACGTTGCCCACCCCACTCACGACGCATCACATCAGCCCGTTCCCGCAGACTGCCGGGCAGGTGGACATCGAATTTAATACTACCTGTCACTTCGATCTTTTCAGGTCTTGCGCCCAGGGTGTGAAATCGCTCTGCATCCGCCTCGGCATGGGGAGCGATCAAAGTAAGGTTACGTAGTGCCTCTCGGGTCAATCCTGCAAGCCGGTGATAACCCCGTGCAGAACGTACTGAGAGTCGGGCATTGGCAAGCAGTGTCGGAACCCCCTCCAACTTGGCATGGTGGATAAGATTGGGCCAGATCTCGGTTTCTACCAGAATCAACAGACGCGGTTGAAAAGCAACCAGGAATCGCCTGACAACCCAGGGGAGATCAATCGGTGCATAACGATGTTCGACATCGTTACCGAACATTGCCTGGACCCGTTCCGCACCAGTAGGCGTTGTGGTAGTAATCAACAGGGGCACACCGGGATAGCGGTCCAGCAGGCGTCCTACCAACTGAGCAACAGCCTGCACTTCACCGACTGAAACGGCATGTACCCAGATACCATCCTGTTTGAGAGGCTGCTCAAAAATCCCGAATCGTTCCAGCCAGCGCTCACGATAGGCTGGCGCCCTGAAACCGCGCCAATAGAGACGCAACAGATAGACGGGGACCAGCAAGGTGAAAAGGAGCGTATAGAGATAGCGCATGGAAGATCGGCCTGATAATGCCTATTCAGTCGCTTCTAACTGATCGTTGAACTGGTGACGACATAACTGATAATAGGCTCCCTTTTGATCAATCAATTCCTGGTGCCCACCCTCTTCAACCAGTTCTCCATCGTGAATCACCAGAATCCGATCAGCATGCTGGATTGTAGAGAGGCGGTGGGCGATGACCAATGTTGTTCTCTCCTGCGTCAAGGCCTGTAAGGCGGCCTGAACATGACGCTCTGACTCGGTATCCAATGCCGAGGTGGCTTCATCGAGGAGTAGAATGGGGGCATCCTTGATCAACGCCCTGGCAATGGCCAGGCGCTGACGTTGTCCACCAGAGAGGCGCACCCCATCCTCCCCGATCATGGTATCGAACCCCTGAGGCAACTGTTCGATGAATGCCAGTGCATGTGCACTCCTTGCTGCCTCAACGATCTGCTCCTGGCTGACATCCCCGATGGCGCCATAAGCAATATTGGCCGCAACGCTATCGTCGAACAGTACCGACTCCTGTCCTACATAGGACAACTGCCTGCGTAGGCTGAGCAGGCTCAGTTCCTGAATATCGATGCCATCGACAAGAATACGTCCCCCTGTCGGTGTATAGAAACGGGGTATCAGGTTGGCGATGGTCGTCTTGCCACCTCCGGAATGCCCGACCAGTGCCACGATGGATCCTGGTGCCATCTCGAAACTGATCGGTTTGAGGGCATCTTTATCCATGCCGGCATAGCGAAACGAAACATGCTCAAAGGTCACTCTGCCTTTCGCCTGTAGGATTGATCCGCTACCGCTATCCGCTTCGGGTTGTTCATCCAGCAGGCCAAAAACGGTCTCAGCCGCTGCCAGCCCTTTTTGCAGGGGTTGATTGATACCCGTCAGTCGCTTCAAGGGTGAGAACAGCAGTCCAATGGCCACCATCAATGAGACAAAGCCGCCTACGGTCAGCTCACCGGCGGCTGTCTGATGGGTACTGACATAGACCAACGCTGCAATCATTGCAGCACCGACAAACTCAACCAGTGGCATATGAGCAGAACCTGCCACCTTGCTCTTTATATTATATCGGCGTACCCAATTGGCCCTCTCCAGAAACCGACGCTGCTCATAGGGCCAGCCTTCGAAAATTTTGATCACCTTATGCCCGCGGATTGACTCCTCAAGCACTTGGGTCATTACTCCCATGGTCTGTTGCAGGGCACGATTAACACGACGCAGTCTTACTGCAAGCAGTCGCACGGTGATCACAATGATCGGCAATGCCAGAAATACAGCCAGGGTTAATAACCAATTGAGATAGAACATATAGGCCAGCAGGCCGATGATAATGATGGTGTCTTTAACCAAAGTCGTCAGTACCTTGGTAGCCGCCATAGTCACCTGATTAACATTGAATGTGACCTTCGAAATCAAGGTCCCGGTTGCGTGACTGTCAAAATAGGGTGTGCCCATGGTCAGGATGCGTTCAATCATCATTTTACGCAGATCCAGAACGACCTTACCGGAGACCCATTCAAAGGCCACATTGGTAATGAACGTCATGATCCCACGGATAGAAAACAGCAGGATTAACAGGATAGGTGACCAGAAGATAAAATCCGGGTCTTTGTCAACGAAGCTGCCATCCAGCATCGGCTTCATCAACATGGGGATGGCCGGCTCAGTCATCGCCAGTATCACCATAGCTGATAAGGCACCACCGAACTGACGCCAATAGGGACGTACTCGTCGCAAAAGTCGAACATAGAGTTCCCGACCTGTCATTCCAGTGTCGGAAGAGGATCCCTTCTCAGTCGGCATCGCGCATCGCCTCCACGATACGGGTTGTCGAAACACCGGGAAGGAAATCAAGCACCCTCACCTCACCGCCATTGCTCACCACGCAATCATAGCCGGCGATCTCTTCTGGTCGGTAGTCACCCCCTTTGACCAGCAGGTCGGGTTTAACCTCGCAGATCAGTGACTCTGGCGTATCCTCGCTAAAGGGTACGACCCAATCCACAGATGCGAGCCCGGCCAGTACCGCCATTCGCTGTTCTACCCCATTGATCGGTCTTTCATCACCTTTGAGACGCCTTACCGAGTCATCATCATTGACCGCCACCACCAGTCGGTCACCCAGCTGTCTGGCCTGTTGGAGATAACGCACATGCCCCTCATGGAGGATATCGAAACAGCCATTTGTCATCACGATACGTTCTCCCTGGTAGCGTGCCTCGTCGGCCGCCTCACACAACGCCTCACGACTTAGAATGGTGTGAAAATCACCCTGGCGACGTAGCGCCCCTTTCAGTTCACCCAGGGTAACGCTGCCTGCCCCCAATTTCGCCACCATCAGACCGGCGGCTACATTCGCAAGCCCAGCCGCCTCCTGGATTGGCATACCAGCGGCCATACCGGCACCCAGCACACCAATCACCGTATCTCCAGCACCCGTCACATCAAATACTTCATGTGCCCGCGTCGGCAGATGCAGTGGCGCTGCACCTTCCTGAATCAGCAACATACCCCGCTCACTGAGCGTAATCAGCAGTGCATTCAATTTCAGCTCACGTTGCAGCGCCACTCCCTTCTCATTCAGTGCCTTGTCAGTCTCACTGCTTCCCACCACCGATTCGAACTCTTTCAGATTGGGCGTCAGTAGGGTAGCGCCTTGATATTTCGCAAAATCACTCCCCTTGGGATCCACCAACACAGGAACACCCTGCTGATTGGCCGCTTCAATGAGACGTTGCGGTTGCTGCAAGGTACCTTTGGCATAGTCTGACAGGATCATCAGATCTGATCCCGGGAGTTGTTGTCGACAGTGTTGCTCCAGCGCAGACAACTCGACTTGCCACATCTGCCGCTCGAAATCGAGCCGAATCAGCTGCTGATGCTGGCTGATCACACGCAGTTTGGTGATTGTGGGTATAGACCCATCGACCTGTAGATGACAATCCACCCCAGCCGTTTGCAGCTGACGGGTCAGGGAATCCCCTGCTTCGTCCTCTCCCACCAGGCCGCACAAAGCAACCTGTACTCCGAGTCTTGTCATATTGAGAGCCACGTTGGCCCCACCACCCGGACGTTCTTCGGTATCATGCACATGCACAACGGGTACCGGTGCTTCGGGTGAAATCTTGGCAGCCACACCCTGCCAGTAGCGATCCAGCATTAGATCGCCCACCACCAGAACCCGTGCATTACTAAAGTTAGGAAGATGAAATTGCATCAAACAGTTAACATGATTATTACGACGCCCCTAGTTTAGGGATGGTCAATGGCAGTAACAAGCTGAATCGCACTTAGTGTAGTGTCCTATACTAGAAGCAAACTCACACCCATCGATGGCAAAAAAGCGTAAACACCCTCTCTTTTCCCCCTTCTACTGGCCCACCTGGCTAGGTTTGGGCGTGCTATGGCTGTTTAGTCAATTGACGCCCTATAGCCTGGCGCTCTCCACCGGCCGTCTTATCGGTAGACTTATCTACCGGCTGTCGCCCAAACGCAGACATATTGCCGCAGTCAATTTAAATATCTGTTTTCCTAAGAAGAGCGATGCAGAACGTGACAAGTTACTGCGAGAACATTTTACCTCACTGGGCATTGGCATACTGATGATAGGCTTTGCCTGGTGGGCCAAGGATGCAAAACTAAAATCCCTGGTTGAGATCGAAGGACTGGAACATCTGCACCAAAGCCTGGAAAAGGGAAAAGGGATCATTCTGCTTAGTGCCCATTTTACCGACCTAGAGATCACCGGCCGACTGTTGAGTCTATTTCAGCCCATCGCGGTTATGTATCGACCCCATGAGAACCCGGTCATCGAATGGGCCTTCAATCGCAACCGTCGACAACGTTTTGAAGCCGCCATACCTCGAAATGATATCCGTCAAGTTGTTCGCACCCTGAAGCAGGGTCTACCTGTCTGGTACGCTCCAGACCAGAGTTTTAAAGGACCCAACAGCACCCTGGCGCCGTTTTTTGGGGAACCTGCCGGAACCAACACGGCCACTTCACGCCTGGCAAAGATCAGTTGTGCACAGGTGATCCTGTTCAGTGGCATTCGGAAGATGGATGATAGTGGGTACCGGTTGATCATACATCCTCCCTTGGCCGATTTCCCCACCCAGGACATCCATCAAGACACCACACGTATCAACGGGCTGATCGAAAAAGCCATTGCTTATGCACCAGAACAATATCTGTGGATACACAGAAGATTTAAAAAACGCAAAGTGATACCGAATCCTTATTAATCAAGAACCCGAATATTCAATAACGCTCGAGTCCATCACACAGTAAACTGCTTGACACTCGCTTGTAACTGTTCAGCCAATCCCGTCAATTCAGTTATTGACTGCGTCATAGTGACGGCACCTTTTGCAGTGTCATCAGCCACCCTGGCAATGAGTACGACATGTTCACTGACACTCTCTGCAACCTGAGACTGCTCCTCTGCTGCAGTTGCAATCTGATCATTCATATCCCTGATATCTGAAATTGAACTCGATATGTTCTTCAAGGAGGACTCTCCCTGTTGCGCTTGCTTTGCGGAGAGACTGCTTTGCTCTTGTCCAGCCTCCATTGCTTTTGTTGCTGCTTGCGCCTTGCTTTGAAGACGCTCGATAATCTGCTTAATTTCCCCAGCTGACGTTTGACTGCGCTGCGCCAATGTACGCACCTCATCAGCGACAACGGCGAAGCCTCGTCCCTGCTCACCTGCTCGAGCTGCCTCAATAGCAGCATTCAACGCCAATAAATTGGTCTGTTCAGCAATACTGGTAATCACACTCAATACTGTATTGATATTGTCGCTTTCCACAGCGAGTTCATTGATCGTTGATGAAGTCTCTGTAACCTGCTGGGCGAGTCTTTGTATACCTTCTACAGATTGCGCAACCACACTTGCACCCTGTCCGGTTTCCTCATCTGCCTTACGCGATATCTCTGCTGCCTGAGCCGTGTTTCGTGCCACCTCTTCAACCGTTGCTGACATTTGTGTCAGCGCAGTCGCCACCTGGTCACTCTCTATCCGTTGCTGTTCTACACCAGCGGTTGTGGTCGACGCTATCTTGATCACCCGATCTGATTCTGCGGCTACTTGCTGCGCCGAATCGGTTACTTGTTGCAGCAGTGATTGAAACTCAATCATCATCTTATTAAATCCCTTTGCCATTGCCCCGATCTCACTGTCACTGCCATTTTCCGCACGCAAGGTTAAGTCCCGATCACTTGACGCTTGAATAAAAACAGCCTGGAACTTATCCAAAGGACCTCTGATTGATCTTGACAGCCATAGCAACACACCTACCAGAGTGATAATAAGCAATAGGCTGACACCCAGTGTTCTTATACTTCCCAGTGTCACTTGCTCAGAAATTACCCCTGTAATCTCCTCATCAATTTGCTTAAGTAATGTTTCCGTCTGATGCACCACCTGGCGTAATTCACCATGCAGGCCTTGACTTGAGCTCAATCCCTTTTTCTTATAACCATCAACAAGCGAAAGAAAATCATTACGATATTGACCTAGTGCCTGCTTGATCTGCTCCTTTGCATCATAAGAGATAACACTCCCGCTTAAGGTATGCTCAAACTTAGCAAGATTTTTGTTGTGCTTTTCTACGTATTTCTGATCACTACGCAACATAAAGTCCTTCTCATTTCTACGCAGCATCAACATGTCACTCAATAGCTGATAATCACCCTGCTGTCTAACGAGTTTATCGACGCCATGCACCGCAGTACGTAATCCACCATATAGACCATCCTTGTGAGAGAGACCGATCATCTTCTGTACATTTACCAGAGCGCGAAATTTCTCCGCATACTCATTCAACACTGTCTCGATTTCTTCGATACGTTCGACGGGGATATCTATTGACGCTAAACGATCCCGTAATTCCCTGACTTGTAATAGCAATAATGAATGATTCTCTTCATAGCTATTGACATACTTCAAGTCATTCCTTGCCATAAAATCCTTTTCATTGCGACGCAACATTAACATTCCTGTTTCGATTTTTGCCAGAGTGACGCTTTGTTGATTCAGTCTTATGAGTGAGTCTGCATTTCTGTGATTAAGCGCAAGCTGCAATAGCATGGCTGCAATAACAAAACCTATGAGTATGAAAAATTGATTCTTGATAGTCATCATCACCTCCACATCGGATTGCCGTCCAATTTCATTATGAAATAGACTTCGTGTTCTATGCTTTTAACGGATGACAGCAGAAAAACTTAAGTGACTACCCTATTATTGTGTTGTTAGCATCACATTTGTTATCAATCATTCATCCCTGCCTCATATATCAATCAGAATACAGTTACTTACTTGATTACTAATAACACAGACATACCCTTTCAAATCCCATAAACATCCCATTCACACCAAGGGTTTTCCCTTAATCGAACAGTGATTTAATTAGCATGAGGAAAAAAGTGTATGCAGCAAAAGATGCTGGAAGATCTGAACTATAGTGTGGCGGAATGAAAACTAGCGCTGATTTAATAGGTGGCTATATAGCTCGATGTAAGCCTGCATGATCGGCTCCCTGCCAAACTCCAGTGATGCTCGTTTGTATCCAGACAGAGCCATCGCTTCTCTCAGTTCATCTTCTCGCAAGGCGCGCTCGATGGCCATTGCCAAGGCCTGAAAATTTTCACACTCAAAGAGCAGACCATCCTCACCATCTTTAACCACTTCACTGGCACCCATCGAAGCGGAGGTAACCAAAGGCTTTTTATATCCCCAGGCTTCTATGATGATATTGCCAAAAGGTTCAGCATAGGTAGAGGGAAATACGATCAGGTCAGCGAGACGATAATAGCTATCCGGATCAAGCTGCCAGCCAGTCCATACAATACGATTCTCCACACCTGACTCTTTTGCCTGCTCATGCAATGCATCCTTCAAGGGACCTTCACCTAAGATCACTTGCCACACAGGCCGACCTGCCAAGGAAGCAGGTAATCTTGCCAGGGCATCCAGCAAAAAACGGTGGCCTTTGAATGGCACGAAACGTCCCGGTGTCATCAACACCCAGGCATCGTCAGGAATACCAAGTTGCGCCTTCAGATCAGCCGGTGCAGGACCGGGTTCAGGCAACTCGGCAAAATTATAGAGGTGAAAAACCCGCTCTTTGGGAAATCCGGCTTGTAACAGATAGTCACAAATGCCTTTGGTATTTCCAATCCAGGCATGGGCGTGGCGATATCCTTCCAGCTTGTAATAACCACCCAATCTTGCCACATGGATTGCCCCATCTGCATGGGTCAGGTGGGTAAGTCGAGTCGCCCGTCCCATGTAGGTCTGTACAATATTGGGTTGCAACCGTTTCACCAATCGACTCACTTCCAGACGAGACAGCGGGTCCCACACCGTACGCATCGGTAACGCGTGGCAATTCAGATCTGACCAGTGATCCCCATCCAATTCATGGTCTCGACGTACGCCGATCTCTGTTGGATGGCCTATCTCCGCAAGTGCCAGAGAGAAACGCTGGAACCAACGCTCTGCCCCACCAAAGGATTTACTGCCAATCAGTTGCAGTGAGTGGATATTGGTCATCTGCTCATTCTGTTAATGTCATATTTCACAAGAGATCCCGGTAGACTTGCAGGTTCCCTTCTACCATCTGTTCAACGGAGAAACTGAGGCGCATCTTTTCTCGACCTGATTCACCCATCTGATGACGCAGGGGTTCGTCAGCCAGCAGTCGATGCAAGGCATCGCCTAACGCTTCGGCACTCCCCGCCGGCACAAGAAAACCATTCACCCCATCCTCTACCACCTCTGGCATCCCCCCTGCATCTACTGCCACGATAGGTAGCCCAGCACTGGCCCCCTGTAACAAGGCAATGCCCAATCCCTCCATCAGGGCCGGATGTACCAGCAGGTCGAGACAGGGCAGCATGGTCGGTAGATCTTTACGAAACCCTGCCATGATCACATGCTGTTGTAGATTCATCGCCACTATCTGCCCCTTTAGCTCCTCCTTCAGGGGGCCCTTGCCAAATATCAACAACCTCAGCATGGGGAATTCCCTGACCAGTTGTTGCATCGCCTGTAACAGATAGTGATGTCCCTTACGGGGGATCAATTGCGCGACGACGCCCATCACCAGCGCATCGTCAGCCAACTCAAACTGCTTTCTGAACCCGTTCATATCACACGCCTGCTGAAACGCCTCCACATCCACTGCGCTGCGAACACACACCAGTTTCTGTGTTGGCAGACCCTCTTGTTGCAACACCGCGGCGATACCTTGGGAGATGGCGATAACGCGGTCGTAGAGACGGTATTTCCACTTCACCACCAGCAGAGATTCCGGATTATCTACACGTCGGGACAACACTGTTTTCACCCCGCTGAAGCGTGCTGCAAGCCCACCCAGGATATCGGCACCACGACGACTATGCAGGTGGACCAGATCAGGCTGTTGCTGCTGAATAATCCTTCTCAGACGCCAAATCAATGCCAGGTCGAGATCCCCACCCATTGGCATCTCATGCACGACAATACCTGCATCACTCGCTGCCTGCCCAACAGCACTACCATTTGGACAGACCAAGATCGATTCAACTCCTTGTTGCCGTAAGCCAGATAACAGATAGACCACCTGCCTGGCACCTCCATACAGATGCATACCCGCCTCGACATGTAATACTTTCATATCACCGCCTCTTCAAAACCAGGTAACGTGGCCGCCTCTTTGATCACTTCAGATACCTTTATGGCAGCCATGCAGTCGAACGCTCCATGGCAGGTGGGATTACGTTTACAGGGCGAACAGGGCCGTTGATGATAGATCACTCGAGCATTTGCATGGGGCGTTTCCAGATAGGGACGGGTTGAACCAAATAGGCAAAGGGTAGGACGATTCATGGCAATCCCGATATGGGTCAGACCGGTATCGACACCGACTACCAATGTGGCTCGTGCAATGATTGCAGCGGCCTGCCGAAGAGAGGTCTCCCCCACCAGGTCGATCAGGCGCGCGGGCCGCAGCGCCTGAATCGCTTCACAAGCAGGTCTGTCACCCGGTCCGCCCAACATAACCACAGGCATTCTCCACTGTTGTTCAATGGATGCAATCAATTTATTCCACGAGGTATTGAACCAATGCTTTTGTGGCCGGGAGGTAAAGGGGCAGATGACAACAAACCCCTTCTCCAAACCATTTGTCAGGATCACCCTATCCGCTTGGGAACTGTCCCTGTCTGTCAGTCCGATATACATATCAAATTCGTCCACAGGCAACCCGAGCTGTTGCGCAAAATAGCGATATTCCGAACTGATACGTCTCGGCTCTCCACCCTTCCTGATCACCTGGGTCATCAACCGCTGACTCCCCTCCCTTGATCCCAGGCCGATACGGTGCTTTGCGCCAGAGAGCCATGTAAGAAAACCACTTTTCATCAGGCTCTGTATATCTAACGCAATATCAAAATTGTGGCTACGCAGCTGCAATCTGAATTGACGAATGCCACGCCAAAGCCCTAACCACTGACGCTGTTTCCATAACCGCTCCCAATCCCCCCTCGGCCAGACAATCACATCGTCTAACTCCGGATGGTGTTCCAGCAAGGACTTAGACTCAGGCTGTACCAGCCAGCTGATGCGCGCTGTTGGATAGCGCAATCGCAAGGAATGAATCAGCGGCGTTGAAAAAACGATATCACCCATCGCACTCAGGCGAACAATCAAGATCGACGGATTATCTAAATCAGGCAGTTTCACAGCAATCTTGGGAAGGGTGGTAGATCATCAAATTAAAAACTGCCTACTCGTCATTAGAAGGAATGGGTTCTGTCACTCGGCTTATATTAAGTTGCTAATAGTACAAGCTGACAAGTGATTATGTTAGTGTTAGCCGCTATCTTCATGTTTTATCTCATGCCGAAAACTGACAACCCCGAGCTGATCTACCTTGGCCGCAGCAGGCTGCACCGAAATCGCGCCAACCTGATCCAGACCCTACATACGGTAGCCGCCCTGACTGAGATCGGAGTCAAGACCTGTCTCTATCTGCCACCTTGGCACAGTCACATATCCCCGGATCAGCGCCTGTATGAGATGGGCATCCCTATCCGCCCCGACATCAGGGCCTCTCAGTTGCTCCACCGCCGCTGGCCAACATCACTCTTTCCACGCTTCAATAAAAGGGCGCTTTGTAACGCCAAGGCAGTCTATGTGCGTTCACCCGAGCTGAGTCTGGGCCTGGCCTCACAGGGAATATCCCATCACTTTGAGGTACATACCCTGCAACCCATGCGTCAAACAGGCGTACTGACAAAGATCATCGACCACCATCAGCAGGGCGTTATCAGATACCTTGTCCCAATCAGTCATAACGCAGCAGCAGCCCTGATTGAAGCAGGCGCCGATGAGCAACGCATTCATATCAGCCCATCCGGTGTCGACTTGAGCGCTTTCAATAGCATCCCTCCCCTCGATATGAAACGACTCTCCCAACCCAGGATCGTCTATCTGGGCAGGGTCAGCCGGGACCGTGGTCTGCAGATCCTGACACATCTGGCAGCGTGCGCGCTGGGAGAGGTGCTCCTGATCGGTGATTGCGATGACCAGGTTCCAGATTCCCTCTACCTTCAACACCGACCCGCTGTCCCACATAGAGACGTGGCAAATCTCTATGCAGAGAGTGAACTGGTCGTTTTGCCTTATCAATCGGACCTGACCCACGCTGACAGCATCAGTCCAATGAAACTGTTCGAGGCCATGGCTGCGGGCCGACCGATCATCGCCAGCGATATTCCACCGCTCAGAGAAATTTTGCATCATGGTCAGAATGCACTGTTGGCGGACCCCAAAGACCCGGTATCATGGGAAGAGGCGGTAAAACAGCTGATCCATGATCACCAACTCGCACGTAAACTGGCGCTTCAGGCGAAGCAGGATGCCACTGCATTCAGCTGGCCCAATAGAGCATCTGGCATTGCCCGTGCGATCGGTCTGAGTAGCCATTAATAGACGGGGAATACCATAGGGCCTGTTAACACTCATCCAATCGGTCCTGTTGCACCTGAAGGGCTGGGGCTATTTTTCCGCCCAGCGGCGTTATCATTCGCTCATGTAGAGTGACTACACATCGCTCATTCTGCCTTGCTGGACGAAAAAAATAGTCCCAGCAGGCCCGATTGGATGAGTGTTAACAGGCCCTAAGATATGTTGGAGAAACTACGGACCAGCTTTGTCCCAACCCGAATCCCCTTAACGAAGATTGAGAAGATCAGTGATTGGATCGGTCTCGTCGGCCTCTATCTATTCTCATTCTTCTCTCTGCTGAGCATAGCGGGCGCTAACCTGGGCCTGGGTTTAATGATCATCGCATTGATCTTGTCAGCTGAGGCTTGGCGCAGACTGTTGCGGCAACCGCTATGGTGGGCCTGCCTCCTGATTATTGGCTATATCGCACTACGCGCTGCCTGGTCAACGGGAGAGATTGCCGCAGAGCAGAAAACCCAAATCAATCAGGCCAGGGATTGGGTGCAGCTGTTTCTTTTTTTTATTCCGGCTTGGTGGCTCAGCCAAGCCCCGAATCGCATACCAACCGCTCTAACCCTCATGTTTGGTGGATTTGGCCTGGGTATCATCACTGCATTGGATGGTGAGATGCTGTCACAAATCCTTCAAGGGGTTCGCTCAGGACTGCACTTTGGCAAACCGATTATCTTGGGCTTTGATTGTGCTGCCGCTATATTGGGATTGATCACACTGACGATGTATTGGCTCAATCCTCAGCTTGAACAGAGTCGTGCCACCCTGACAATCCGCTTGGGATTGACCATCCTGGCCATGCTGTTCTTCACCCAGGGTCTCATTATCAGCCAGTCTCGAGGCGTTTGGTTGGCCATCCTTTTTGCCATACCGACAATCTTCCTGACACTGAGATTCGCCAGGAAGACTCGTCATCAGAGCACAATCAAACTTCGCTTGCCCCTGATTGGCATCCTGGCATTGATCGCCCTTATTCTGACAATGAACTGGAGCACCATCTCCCAGCGTGTTCTCAGTGAGCGACAGGAGTGGAACGCGGTCGTCACTGAGGGGCTTGAGGAGGCCCCACTGGGCTCATCGACATACCGCCTGCACCTATGGCAGTTTGGGCTGAATAAATGGCTGGAGAGGCCCTTCATCGGCTGGGGACCCGGCACAACCCATACCTTGGTTGAAGCGGAAAATGATCGTGCATTGCAGAACTCACCCGGTTCAAGTTTTGACCACCTGCACAACGCGTATCTGGAAGCTGTTTTCCAACTGGGAATAGTCGGTATCTTTCTCATTGCCCTGATCTGCGGTCTGATGTTTTCAAAACTCATTGAAGGATTCCGGCGAAGACGGATCTCGGTCTATTATCTGGCATTTTTGCTGAGTAATTTCGCCCTGATTGCCGTCTACAGCTTTACTGACTTCAGGCATCTTCACTGGAACTGGCGTTTCTATTGGCTGATCATCGCCGGTGTTACCTATGCTTTCGCATTAATGACCTATAATGCTCCTCCTCCCAGGTCACGCAGTGATCAACAGTGAATCATTGTGTCTTTAAGCCTGTTTATTCGGATAGAGAATGAGTAGGCCAACAGACAGACAGCCAGACCTGTCGATGCTGGTCTCATTCTCTGGAGAAGGGGGTGTTGAGCGGATGGTGCTCAATTTGGTCAATGCCATTGCAGAGCGTGGCCTGCGAATCGATTTACTGCTCATCAAGACCCAGAGCAAACATCTCCAGGAGATTCATCCGGACGTCAATCTCATCGAACTGGGCAGTCACCATACAGCAACCAGTCTGCTGCCACTTGCCCGGTACCTGAAACAGACCCATCCACCATGCCTCTTGGTTGCGAAAGACCGGGCTGGCCGCATGGCGGTCATTGCGCGGGCTTTGGCAGGCACCACACAGACCCGTCTAGTACTGCGACTGGGTACCAATCTCACCGCTGCTCTTGCCCACAAGTCACCCTGGCGAATGCGCTTGCGTCAACTACCTATCCGTCTGCTCTATCCGCGGATCGACAGAATCATTGCCGTCTCCGAGGGCGTTAGACAAGACACCCTTGCGGTCTCGGGTATCGACCCTGAACGCGTGACAGTTGTACGAAATCCGGTCATCACATCCCATCTGACTGCATCAGCAACTGCCCCCTCGCCACACCCCTGGCTGGGCAATCCGGACTACCCGGTCATCCTGGGTGTGGGACGTCTCACCCTACAGAAGGACTTCCATTGCCTAGTGCGCGCATTCGCACATGTCCGCTCAACCCGCCAATGCCGGTTGATCATCCTTGGTGAGGGCCGACAGCGTGATGACATCCTCGAATTGAGTCGACAATTGGGTATTGCACAAGATCTGGCACTGCCAGGCTTTACCCCTAATCCCTACACCTACATGCAATTGGCTGATCTGTTCGTACTCTCCTCACGCTGGGAAGGCTCTCCCAATGTCTTAACAGAGGCAATGGCCCTTGGCACACCGGTCGTCTCGACGAACTGTCCCAGTGGCCCAAGTGAGATTTTGGATAACGGCAGAGTCAGTCCATTGGTGCCAGTGGGAGACTGGCAAGCACTCGCGGAGGCCATGAAAAAGGTACTCGACAAGGGACCGGATAAAACAATTCTGCGTGAAGCCGTACAAGAATATACTGCACAGAGAAGCGCCACCCACTACCTCGAAATCATGGGATTATCACCGAGTCACACCGATGCTGCTTTCAATTAAATACAATTTTTTGTTTGTACATATCGCCAAGACCGGCGGCACCAGTGTGCGCGCCGCCCTGCAACCCTTACGCTGGCGCGATCCCTGGTATTACCCAATGGCAATATGCTCCCGTTTCAGTCACCTCAGCGGCCACCGAGTAGGTAGCAAGTTTCCCAGGCATTCACGCATTGTCGCTGCCAAGGAGCTACTACCCGAATCATTTTTCAATGACCTTTATAAGTTTGCCATTGTACGAAACCCCTGGGATCTACAGGTCAGCTCATACCACCATATTCGCCGAGAGCGTCCGCACCTGATAGCGCATGTTAGTGACTTCGACCATTTCATTCGCTGGAAACTTGATCCGGAACGGCAATACCAATACCACATCGATACTTCAATTCAGTCGCAACTTGACTACCTGATTGATCTGCACGGTAATATCGTGGTCGATTTTATTGGTCATTATGAAAACCTGGCAGAGGATTTCAGGGAGATAGCCCATCGGATCAAAATGAAAGATCTCTCTTTACCCCACAAACGCAAGGCAACCGATCGGAAGAAGGACTATCGCAGTTACTACTCGGATGAACTGGCATCGCTGGTGGGCGACTATTTTCACAGGGATATTGAGGCGCTGGGATACCGCTTCGACCCATAATCTTAGCTGATTACCCACCCTACACCTTCAGCCATTTGGTAGGGTGGGGTCCTGCCCCACCATAACGCTTTGGATATCCACTCAAATCCTCTTATTGACCGTTCAGATCTCAATGGCATTTACTTAAGAAGAAAAGCCGCAAATGGACCCTAATCACCGCAAATTTTCGCAGAGGACCACTACAAGGAAACCTCATATTTAGCGTTAATTCACAGTGATTAGCGTTTATTTTCGGTAGATCTACTGGAGTGTATTTCAGAGGCACTGCTAATGACGATGCTCGAATCTCTTAAGTAAGAATCATAGGAATATAGGTGATTTTTTCGACTGTGATTGGTGGGGCAGGGCCCCACCCTACAAGGTAATTTTATATTTGGCGTTAATTCGCGGTGATTGGCGTTTATTTGCGGCAAGTTTTTCTTGAGTGAGATTCCATTGGCAAACCCATCGCAGCCAGATAACTGGCAACACTGTTTTCAACGGTATAAGCCTCTACCGATGCTGATAGTTCAGCTGCAGGCAACGGATTATCCAATTGTCGCGCCATAGCTTCGGCAAGTCCCGAGACATCGCCAGGTTCCGCTAACAAACCGTCAGGCAGGCCCGCCAACAGTTCCGCAGGACCACTGGGGCAATTTGTAGCAGCAACCGGGGTTCCTGCAGCCAACGCCTCGATAAGGACAACCGGCATCCCCTCCCACAAAGATGAGAGTACGAACAATCCTGCATGCTTCATATACGGGTAAGGATTTTCTACAAAGCCAGGAAGACTGACACGATGATCCAGTTTGTGTTGCCTGACCTCTTGTTCCAGTCGTTGCCGGGCTCGTCCTTCGCCCAGTATCAACAATCGACAATCATAGTTGTTAGACAGTTGTGCAAAAGCACGGATCAGGGTAGTAAAATCCTTACGTCTACAAAGCTCACCCACACTCAGGATGACCCTGGGTTCGCCTGGATTGAACCAGGGATGGTCTATGGGCTGGTTCAGCCGTTCCAGAAACCCGGGTGTTATTATCGGACTGGGAACCACAGAAATAAGCTCTCTGGGTAGACCGATGGAAGATGCAAAATCATCCGCAGCCCCCTTGGAAGGCATCAAAATGGCGTCAGCCCTCCGATAGAGATAGCGCATAGAATTGCGCTGCACAAAGCGGTCAAATAGCCTCCTGCTGGCCAGATTGAGACTGACCGTTGTACCACTACGCAGGGCGAGGCGGGCCTTTGTTCCGCTCAATGCATTTGCCAAAAGGGCCGTCCTGTTGACCCGATCTTTATCGCTCAACAGCACAAAGGGGCGATTGCGCCTCAAATAGTCCATGATTTCCGGCAGTGCTGAATAGACATGATGCGCTTTCAGTTCAATCACACGCAGGTTTGCCGGTCGCTCTTCAGGCAGGTTGGGACCATGATTGTGAATTTTCAGCAGGTCCACCGGATAGCCCGCCAAGGCCAAACCCGGCAACAGATTCTGAGCGACGCGATCCACACCACTATGACCTGAGGTGGCCAGAAAACAGGCAATACGCGGTTTCTTATTCAACCTAGAACCCGCTTTTGAACAGGGATTTGTGGGAAATCCCAGCGTGCCCGGCAAGGCGTCGTTCGCCGTTAATGGCTATTCCCTTAACAAAAACGACAACGCAGCAGGGTGCGTTGGGATTTTTCACAAATCCATGTAGCGTTTCAAAGCTCTCCCAATGGGTGCGAGAAAAATGCACTATTTGATTCGGCATATCATTACCTTACGTCAGATATCAGCGGTCAACTGCGGAATCTGGGTTCATTCGCTTCCTGTGGCAGATTTAAACCAAATGCCGCAAGGTAGCTGCGGGCACTCCTCTCAAGTGTGTACTCACTGACTGCCGCACGAAGCAAATCCGGGTCTTGTGGACATCTCAATGTTTGCAACATGGCCTCAGCTAGCCGCTCTACATCACCTACTGGCACTAATGGCACCACCTCACCGCCACGGGTAATCTCAAACGGCCCTGATGGACAGTCGGTACTCACTGAAGAGGTACCAAGCGCCAAGGCTTCAGTCAAAACATTGGGTGACCCCTCCCAAAGTGATGAGAGAACGAACAGCTTTGCCCATTTCAGATAGACATAAGGATTTTCAACAAAGCCTGCAAGGCGAAAATCATCACCCAACGCCAACTCCTGTGCCAGTTTCAACAGAAATTTCTCCTTGTTACCCTTCCCCAGAATCATGAGGCGACAATGCTGGTGTTGCCGAACCAACGCAAAGGCACGCATCAGCGTTGGAAAATCCTTTGCCCGTCCTAACCCCCCTATGCCAAGAATCAGTGGCGGTTGATCCGGTCCCAACCATGGATCCGGAGTGACAGCCTCTGCCTGTTCATATATTTCGGGTGTTATGGTCGGGTTTTTGATGACATTGATCTTATCTGCAGCGATGCCACTTAGCTGGATAACCTCATCGGCCACCCCCTGAGATACAGCAACAACACCATCAGCCTGAGTAAAAAGTTGCACCAGTTGTCGGGCTTTCAACCAGCGACGAATTAGATGGGTACCGCGCGCTTTCATTCTGGAAATCAATGCTGTACCTGGACGCAGGAAAAAACGAGTTCGCCCTGTATGACTGAGTTTGGCCTTGAGGGCCAGCTGATCATCCATGATCTTCGCTGAAAGCATGATATCCGGATCGTTTTGCTGTAGGTATTCAATCAGTTTTGGCAATGCCGCCTTCTGGTTTTTAACTTGAAATGTGATCACCCGGACTTCAGGTGGTAACAGATGTAAAAAAGGGCCGTTGGTCGCTTTGACGATAAAGTCTACCTTGACACCTATTAATGCCAATCCCCTTGCAATATTAACCATCATGCGTTCAACACCACCATCACCAAACCTCAGAATGAACAGGCAGACATGGGGAGTGGCGTTCCGGGGCTTGCGCATTTCTCTATGAAATCCAGGTAGTTCGTTTTTTTCAGGATGTTAGGGAATATGGAATAGAAGGAATTGATTATTCACATAATCTCATAAATTATTCTGGCAGAGTTGACTTTATTACACATTTTCAGTGTTGCTAACCCGAATGTAGGTTCGGCGACATCCTTAATAACAACTGCCAACATGCGTATTGGCAGGGTGAATTGACTATCACACATAGAAGTAAATTGAGCTGCTGCTTTCACCCTATTAACACTGCTAAACAACACATTCAATACAGCACAAGGACAACAGTTTCACAGAATCAATGTGATTTTGTCACACTTCCACCCCTGGAGTTTGCTTTAGAATAGCGTAAAGGGTTCAGAGGAAAACATATATTAGATTCTCTCTAAAATGTGTTTGCTACTCGTTGGCCGCTGAACAAACTGTAGCACGGCTTAACTCAATGACAGGGATCGACCACGGCTTACAGATAGATTGAACTAATCGCTTTCGAAGTAAATTGAATAATTGAATTATCAAGGAGCGTATCGAATGTCCACCGAGAACCGCACAGGAGAGGTGCCGATTCCAGAGAATCTAGATGAGGTGCTGAATACTTTACAACTACTGGCCAAGAGAGTCTTTGATCTCATGATGGATTTCGGGACTTCCAAGTCCCCGAAATCGACTCGATCTTCGACAACCTGTTATGGCCCCGGAC
>JAHXHU010000129.1 GCA_025656375.1 Candidatus Thiodiazotropha sp. (ex Ustalcina ferruginea)
CGGGTCATGCCGCTGCGACAACAGATATTCACCATCTTCGTGCTGTTGTTAGTCGAGCGTCTGCTGGCACTTTGGTCGACCGGGGCTGCCGGCTACCCGACACCTTCACTCTGGTATTGGGTTACACCCGTGATCGGCACCCTGCTGTGGCCCTGGATCTACATCATTCTGCGTGATATGAGACGCCGTTTTCATATCAGCTGAATAGGAGAAATTGGTGCTTCAAACCTCGATCAAGGACTATCTGCATGAGAGCCAGCTTTTTCTGGGACGGGTGGTCGTCTCCGGCACCCTGGTCATCCTGGTCCTGGTCGCACTGGTTGGACGTCTATTCTACCTACAGGTGGAAAACCATGATCACTTCACCACCCTGTCCCAGGACAACCGGGTAAAACTGGAGCCCCTACCCCCAACCCGGGGTCTGATCTACGACCGGCACGGGGCCATACTGGCACAAAATTTACCTGCATACAGCCTGGAGATTATCCCGGAGAAGAGCAGTAACCTGGATAGCACCATTCAGCAACTGAGTGAAATTATCACCATCAGTGAAGACGAGATCAGTCGCTTTCATCGGCTCCGAAAGCAGCGCCGGCGATTCGACAGTATTCCAATCCGGGTTCGCTTAAAAGATGAAGAAGTTGCCCGAATCGCTGTCAATCGACACCGTTTCCCCGGTGTTGACGTCAAGGCGGCCCTGCTGCGTGATTATCCGCAACATATGAAGACCACCCACCTGCTCGGTTATGTCGGTCGCATCAATGAGCAGGAACTCCAAGTTATCGACACCTCCAACTACAGTGGTACCAGTTTCATCGGTAAAAACGGGGTAGAGAAGAGCTACGAGAGCCTGTTACATGGCAAAGTCGGCCTACAACAGGTGGAGGTCAACGCCAAAGGTAGGGTACTGCGGGTGCTCGAAAACCAACCACCACGACAGGGTGAAAATCTGCATCTGTTTCTGGATATGGAACTGCAATCCACAGCACTCGAGGCCCTCGGTGAATATAACGGCGCTGTGGCCGCTATCGATATCCAGACCGGTGGCGTACTGACCCTGGTCAGTAAGCCAGGCTATGATCCCAACCTCTTTGTTGAGGGTATCAGTACCAAGGCCTATGAAGCGTTGGAAAACTCCCTGGATAATCCCCTCTTCAACCGCGCTATTCGTGGCCAATACCCACCCGGCTCAACTGTCAAACCTTTCATCGGTCTGGCCGGTCTCGCGTACGATGTGGTCGGCTACCACCAAGAGACCTACTGCCCGGGTTATTACCAGCTGCCCGGGAAAGACCACAAATACAGGGACTGGAAAAAGTGGGGACATGGCAAGGTCGATCTGGAACGCGCGATCGTAGAGTCTTGTGATGTCTATTATTACGGATTAGCGCGCACCCTCGGGATTGACAGACTGTATGAGTTTCTTTCAGGTTTTGGTTTCGGACAACCCACCAGAGTCGATCTGGACGGTGAACTATCCGGTCTGATGCCAAGCCGTCACTGGAAACAGCAAAAACGGCGAGAACCCTGGTATCCAGGTGAAACCTTGATTGTCGGAATCGGCCAAGGCTATTTTCTGGCAACCCCCCTGCAGCTCGCCTCAGCCACGGCCACCCTGGCCAACCAGGGACACCGCATCCGTCCACGGGTGGTCAAAACCATTGAACAGTCGGATGGCTCTCTGCGAGAGAGCCCAATGATTGTTGATGATCTGCAACCACTCAATCCTGATCACTGGTCCCAGATCATCAATGCTATGTCGCAGGTTGTCGAAGGAACCCGTGGTACTGCCCGTTCCATTCGCAGCAGTGAGTATCGCATTGCCGGCAAGACGGGTACTGCACAGGTCTTTAGCATCAAACAGGATGAGGAGTATGACGAAGAGCTGATTTCCAAGCGCAAGCGGGATCATGCACTGTTCATCGCCTTTGCACCCGTTGTTAACCCGCGCATTGCAATCGCTGTCATTGTAGAGAATGGTGGCCATGGTGGTTCTGTCGCCGCACCTATCGCACGCAAGGTCATGGATCGCTATCTGTCTGAAGACAGCCGAAAGGTGGTGAGTGATGAGGGTTAAAGCCCACCTTACTTTTCACGAGTCGCAACCAGCCCAGGCCAGCGGGCTGCTGGCCTGGTTGCACATCGATCTACCCCTACTGACTGGCTTACTGCTGTTATCAGGTGTTGGCCTCTTGATCCTTTACAGTGCGGGGGATAGGGAGATGGTACTGCTACAGAAACAACTGTTTAGGCTAGGCTTTGGATTTGTTGCCATGTTCGCACTTGCTCAAATCCACCCAGCCAATATACGTCGCTGGTCTCCCTTGCTGTACAGTGTCGGTATCGTCATGCTGCTGTCAGTAATCCTGTTTGGCGAAACGGGTAAGGGCGCCCAACGCTGGCTCGACCTGGGCTTTTTGCGCTTTCAACCATCAGAGATGTTCAAGCTTACCCTGCCCATGCTGATCGCCTGGTATCTGGCCGAACATCGCCTGCCTCCAAACCCTACCAGGCTGATAATGGCCGGCCTGTTCACCTTAGTCCCCGTATTACTGATAGCAAAACAACCTGACCTTGGCACCGCATTGCTGGTAGGTACTGGTGGTGCATTCGCCCTTTTCCTGGCAGGAATCAGTTGGCGACTGATCACCTCAATCGGCCTGGTCATGGCCGCACTCGGCCCTGTGGCCTGGTATTTCATGCATGAATACCAACGACAACGAGTATTGACCTTTCTCAATCCTGAAAGCGACCCCCTGGGTACCGGCTACCACATCATCCAATCGAAGATAGCGATTGGCTCAGGAGGTATTAACGGCAAGGGCTGGCTAAACGGAACTCAGTCACATTTAGAGTTCCTGCCAGAACGCCACACCGATTTCATTTTCGCCGTGATTTCTGAAGAATTTGGCCTGGTGGGCATACTGGCCCTGCTCAGTCTCTACCTGTTTATCATCCTGCGGGGGCTTTATATCGCCACCCAGGCACAGGATACCTTCGGGAGAATCCTTGCCGGATCGTTATCTTTGGTGTTTTTTGTCTATCTTTTTGTCAATGCCGGGATGGTCACCGGACTGCTACCGGTGGTCGGTGTACCCCTGCCACTGATCAGCTACGGGGGCACATCCTTGGTGACCATTCTGGCCAGCTTCGGTATGCTGATGTCTATCCACACGCACAAGAAACTACTACCCACATAATGATGATGCGAATAACAACCAAAATAGTGCTCCTATCCGCCCTCACCCTGACTACTGCCGCCTGCGCATACACTCAGAAACAAACCAGCGAGTTTAGAGAGTTTGCCGTGGAGATGGGGCAAAAACATGGCTTTGAGGTCGATCAGGTGGAAAACCTGCTGACCGGCACACAGTTCCGGGATGACATTATCGCTGCCATTACCCGTCCTGCAGAGTCCAAGGCGTGGCATGAGTATCGCCCGATTTTCCTCAAACCAGACAGGATCGCAGGCGGGGTCAAATTCTGGCAGGAGAACGAAGCCCTGCTGGAGGCTGTCAGTCAGAAGTATGGTGTACCAGCGGAGATAATCGTCGCCATCATCGGTGTGGAGACACGCTACGGGCACCACACAGGTCGCTACCGGGTCATCGACTCTCTGACCACACTCGCATTTGGCTATCCGAAGCGGGCCGATTTCTTTCGCCGTGAGCTGGAGGAGTTTCTACTGCTCGCCCGGGAAGAGAAGGTAGATCTGGAAAGCGCCATGGGTTCCTATGCCGGTGCCATGGGCAAGCCTCAGTTCATCTCAAGCAGCTATCGTCAATATGCAGTGGATCACGATGGTGATGGTCGACGCGATCTTTGGGACAGTAATGGGGATATCATTGCCAGTGTTGCCAGTTATTTCAAAACACATGGCTGGAAACCAAATCAACCTGTCACCCTGCTTACTGAAGGAGGGGATGAGTTGCAGCCATTCTTGGATGCCGGCATGAAACCGAGCATTGATGTTGAAAAACTGCTGGCCCGGGGTGTCCGGCCAGTCGACGCTGAAACACCGAATCCGCAGGCATTGACCAGTCTGGTGAAACTGGATGCTGGCGAACAAGACGAATACTGGCTGGGTCTGCATAATTTCTATGTCATTACCCGTTATAACCACAGTAACCTCTACGCCATGGCAGTTTACCAACTGAGTCAGGAGATCCGGAAGGCCAAACAAGCGGCTGACGCCGAACAATAGCCGATGTATCCCTCCAGCTATTTAGTGCCCATTCAGATACGGCCTTGCAGACAGGTAAGCGCCTGGCGGGCATTATTTGTCGCTTTATTAGTCACTCTTATGCTGATAGTCGGTGGATGCAGCACAGGTAAAAGCAGTAGCCCCAGCAAGCAGGATGGTGTCAGCCGTCACCTCCCACCTCCACCCAATATGGACACAATCCCCGATGCTGTACCGAAGGTTGAAGCAATAAGCCGATACGGCAATCCGGCCAGTTATGTGGTTTTTGGTAAACGCTATCACACCCTGCCTCACAACCGGGATTACAGCTCACGAGGGATCGCCTCCTGGTACGGCAGCAAGTTTCACGGTCAACGGACAAGCAGTGGTGAATCCTACGACATGTATGCGATGACCGCTGCACACAAAACACTTCCACTCCCCAGCTATGTCCGTGTCACGAATCTTAAGAATAACCGCAGTGTTGTTGTAAAGGTCAACGATCGAGGCCCCTTTCATGACAATCGATTGATTGATCTTTCCTACACGGCGGCCTGGAAGCTTGGCATCATCGGAGAGGGTACAGGTCTGGTTGAGGTAGTAAGCCTCGACTCGGACAGACAGCCCCCACCGCCTGAAGTCCAGCCGGTCAAGCTTAAAAAAGGCAAAAGCCTCCCTGAACTCTTTTTACAAGTTGGCGCTTTTGGAAGCTCGACGAACGCTCATCGTCTGAAGAAACAACTCGAGGAACAATTACAGGCCGCAGTACTCATAGAAGACAACAATAACAAGACACATCCAGTCTATCGGGTGCAGGTAGGACCCATCGCCAGTGTTGAGTTGGCAGACCATCTCAGTCAACGACTGGATCAACTTGGCATTCCGGATCCGCATGTTGTTATCCGATAGCGGATCAATAACATAGCGCACCATTAAGATATCTACAGAATGGACACCCATGCATTATTTATCCTCACACTTTATTAAATTCAACCTGATCTGGCTCAGTGCTCTCTTTTCGTTCTCTTTACAGGCGACCACGCCCTTACCCGCACCACCAGAAGTTGCGGCAACAGGTTATCTCCTGATCGATTTCCATAGCGGAAAGGTGCTTGCGGAAATGGGGGCGGGGAATCGGCTCGAACCTGCAAGTCTCACAAAAATCATGACAGCCTATGCCGTTTTCCGGGAGTTGAAGCAGGGCAATATAAATTTAGAGGAGAGCGTACTCATCAGTGAGAAGGCCTGGCGAACACCCGGGTCACGGATGTTCATCGAGGTTGGAAAAAAGATTAAAGTGATCGATCTGATTAAAGGCATGATCATTCAATCAGGCAATGATGCTTGCGTGGCGCTTGCTGAGCATATCGCTGGCAGCGAAGGCACCTTTGCAGAGTTGATGAATAGCCATGCCAGACGTCTCGGCATGCCGGATACTCACTTCACCAACAGCACTGGGCTTCCCCACAATGACCACTACACCACACCCGCTGATATCGCCAAGGTAGCCGCTGCCACGATTCGTGAATTCCCTGAGTACTACCCTTGGTACAGTGACAAGTCCTATGTTTTCAACGGTATCGAACAGCACAACCGAAACAAACTACTGTGGCGTGATGAGAGTGTGGATGGTATAAAAACCGGCCATACTGAGGGTGCCGGATATTGTCTGGTCGCGTCTGCACAACGGGAGAGCATGCGCCTTATCTCAGTCGTCATGGGCACTAAAAGTGAAGAGTCCAGAGCTCAGGCCAGTCAAAGTCTTCTCAACTATGGCTTCCGATTTTATGAAACCCACCAACTTTACAGTGCAGGCGAAGTACTCAATCGCACCCGTATCTGGAAGGGTGAAAGGGAGAAGCTACCGCTTGGCCTCACTGAGGATCTGAATATCACCATCCCTCGCCACCAATATCAAAATCTCGATGCCCAGATGGAGATCGAGTCCAGAATCATGGCGCCGGTCAAACAGGGCGAGGTATTGGGCCATGTCCGCGTTACATTGAATGGTGAGCCGATCACTGAAGCTTCACTGGTTGCTCTCAAGAGCATTGCTGATGGCAACATCTGGCAACAGGTGAAAGACAGCGCCCTGCTCTGGCTGGAGTGACCTGGCGCAGCTAATGGCTTCTCGTCACACTGAAAACATTGAACAGTATTGGGCACTACACTAGCACCATGGACCAAGAACAAGAGACACTGCTGAAATTCCCCTGTAATTTCCCGATCAAGGTGATGGGTAAGGCTGAACCTGGATTTGAAGCAATGATCGTGGAACTGGTCAGTCGCCATACGTCCGAGGTTCTCGATACGGCTGTTAACAGTCGACTCAGCAAAGGAGGGGGTAAGTGGGTCTCCATCACCATCAACTTGCGTGCAGAAAGCAAGGATCAGCTTGATGCCATCTATCTCGATCTAAGCGCCCACGAAAAAGTGGTCATGGCGCTTTAGCGAAGTTATACATTGTCCGGCAAACTTCTGGTCCGACAACTGGGTCTGCAACCGTACGCCACCACTTGGCAGGCAATGCAGAACTATACCAACACACGAGATTCATCCAGTCCCGACCAGCTCTGGTTGCTCGAACACCCGCCTGTCTTCACTCAGGGACAGGCTGGAAAAGCTGAACATCTCCTTGACCCCGGCACAATCCCAGTTGTGAAAACGGACCGTGGCGGCCAGGTCACCTACCATGGTCCAGGACAGCTAATTGCCTATCTGCTACTCGATTTACGCCGCGCTCATCTTGGAATTCGCACCCTGGTCAGCCACCTGGAAGAGGCTGTTATCGCTCTTCTGGCTGAGTATGCCATATCAGCATCTGCCCGCCGGGATGCACCAGGCGTCTATATCGAAGGGAGCAAAGTCGCCTCCCTGGGTCTACGTGTACGTCGAGGCTGCTGTTTTCATGGACTGAGCCTGAATGTGGATATGGACCTGGATCCCTTCAAGCGTATCAACCCCTGCGGCTTTCCGGGACTCAAGGTTACTCAGTTGGCAGATCAGAAGGCTGCAACCGATATACCCAAACTTGGGCGGGAATTGTCCCACCACTTAGCTCAAAGTTTAGGCTACACTCTGACCTTCGTCGATACAGAAGTAGGCCCATGAGCTCCAGTAAAGAGATCCTCCCACCATCCCGTACCACACCCGAAAGTCATCAGCGCGGAAAATCCAAGCTGGCTCGTATTCCGGTAAAGGTGGAGCAGCAGGAGACAACCCTGCGTAAACCGAAGTGGATACGCGCCAAAGCACCACTTGGTCGGGAAGTCAATCGCATCCGCCGTATCCTGCGAGAGAAAGGATTGAGCTCCGTTTGTGAAGAAGCAGCCTGCCCCAACCTGGGTGAGTGCTTCCATCATGGGACCGCAACTTTTATGATCATGGGGGATATCTGCACCCGCCGATGTCCCTTCTGCGATGTGGCCCACGGCAAGCCTCAACCCCTCGATCCGAAAGAGCCGTTACAACTTGCCGAAGCCATTGCTGTAATGAGCCTCAATTATGTGGTCATCACCTCGGTGGACCGGGATGATCTGCGTGATGGAGGAGGCAGCCATTTTGCCCAGTGCATCGCATCTGTACGCCAGCAAAGACCGCAAACCAAAATCGAAATTCTAGTCCCTGACTTTCGGGGTCGTATGGATCGGGCACTGGAAGCATTTGCGAACAATCCTCCCGATGTCTTTAATCACAACCTGGAAACAGTTCCGAGACTCTATCGTCAGGCCCGACCCGGTGCGGACTACCAGGGCTCTTTGGCGCTATTACAAAGATTCAAGACTTTGCAACCTGATGTGCCCACACAATCAGGTCTGATGCTGGGCTTGGGGGAGAACAAAGACGAGATTTTGTTAGTCTTGCAAGCACTGCGTCAACAGGGTTGCGAGATGCTGACCCTTGGTCAATACCTGCAACCCTCCATTGACCATCTGCCGGTGGCCCGTTTTGTTACTCCGGAAGAGTTTGAGCAACTCGGAAAAATAGCTGAAGAGATGGGCTTTTCCAGCGTTGCCAGCGGCCCAATGGTCCGTTCGTCCTACCATGCTGACCTTCAGGCCAACCCATTGATACGATTGTAAATTACAACGATAAGCACAACTCTACATCAATAGTTGCTACTGATAAGACTTCATAGTTCAGTTGCTTGTAGTTGTTCATCGTTACATCTCTTGCTGGAGAAAAGGTGATCCGCCCACTTGCAACTGACCTTTATTTCCAGGGGTTCAAGCTATGCACTTATAAGTTGAATCTGGGGTTGGAATTCACAATGAGCCTATAGGATTAGCTTGGGCCTATTAACACAATTTTGAGGTATTGTTTACAGGTGCGACTCATAACGCTCCATTAAATAGCAGAGACAATCCTGGTGTATGACATCCAGGTCCTTGGTCAACATGGAAGGCATCACTGAACGATGAAGGCAAAGCTGCCCCTCTTCGATGGCAAAAAAGTCTCTCGTCACCTCCTGACCCTGTTCGTCTCTGACATCCAGTACTTCCAGACCTGTGCCGTTGATCCAACCAAATGGAGTCCCAGCGGGCAGCTCTCTGAAATTCAAGTGGTCAATGTCAGGATCTAGAACGATTTTGCTCTCTCCCGGTGAAAAACCAAAACTGACATGGGGTGAGATCTTGACCTGGGCCACAGTATGAAAAAGATCTATATCCAGGTGAGTAAGGGCATGCTGCGGATGTTCTGCCAGATGCAGACAGGCATCCAGATAATCCCGGGCATGATCTACGCCATGGGCGCTTCCCACCTTGCCACACTCCAGTGTCACTGAAGGGCAGAGTGCCGCGAATGCCATCGACTGAACCCCTTTTGGCCGTAGAAAATAGACCACTGTTCGGGAAAACAGCAGTGCGAGATGAAGAAACGAGGTGTCCAATCGATTAAGGCAGGCATAGTGGGGATTGAGGCCGGTATTATTGTGTACATCAACACTTGCAAACGGCTTGCGAGGACGCATTCGTTCTACTACCTGGGCCATCATGTGATGCTCGGCTGTTTCAGGTAGTTCACTACCACACCAGATCCTGTTGAAGTCAGGTTGACCTGGCAGCAAACGCAACCCTTTTGCAGCCGCCTTTACGTTGCCGATAAAAAGACTCAATGAGCGGGGCAGATCCTTGCCACCCTGATAACTGGCAAGCAACGCTCGAATCGCCTCCCAACCAACATTTTCATTACCATGCATCAGCACAGAGACGAACAGTGGTTCCTCTCTTCGACCAGGTAGATGGATCAATGTCGGGCCGGCCAGGTGATCAGCTAGTTGGCTTGCCTTCAGACCCAACAGATCCTCTGGTAAATGATCGATTTCCTGCAACATACCCTTATCTTACCTGAATCCTGGTGTGCCTCATCATACTAACCCGAACAAGGCATTTACCCGGCAACCAAATATGTCGTATTCAGGGCTTACGAGAGATGCCACTCATGCACAGGTGTACCACTCTCCTGCTGCTCGAGATAGGCATCTGTCATGGCACGAAAGTCTCGCCCATGGCGGGCCACCCACTCTCTTTGCCATATTGCACCATTGATACCATGCACTACCCGCTGTTCGATAATACCCAGCCAATAATCGATGGAGGCTGGTTCGATATCAAGATAGTTGAGCCCTTGCCGGGCAACAGTAAGCAGCTGGTCTCGGATCAATTTATCAGCCTTATGGCTCTCCCAGCCAAACCAAAACAGATCCGCCTTTAGGCCAAACCTCGCCGCATTGTAAAAATTACTCCGAGCACGAATAAAGCCCATTTGCGTTTCAGGCTCTTCATAGGCTTCTGCCATACCAAGAACCAAACCGAAATAAAAAGCTGTATTGGCTATAGAGTCGATCACGGTTGGACCTGCAGGTACAACCCGGTGTTCTATCCGTAAATGCGGTTTACCACTTTCGCTGAATCCGATCAGTGGTCTGTTCCAACGCCAGACGGTACCGTTATGGAGACGTAAGTGAGCCAATTTTTCGATCGGTTCATCCATCAATAATGGTAGCAGTACAGGATAGCGCAACAGGTTGGCCTGAAAGTTCTCCATCATCGACTCATAGAGATAACGAATGCCGAAACTGACCCTTTTAGTCAGGTCTGAGGCACCCACTGCTATGGACTGTTCGAATAGGGGAATACGTGTTTCATCCCAAAGATCATGTTCAAACAAAAATGGCGAGTTGGCACTTACCGCTACCATCGGCGCAGAGGCAATTTTCGACAGGTTATAGAGTGTTGCAGCCCGTTGTCCATCAACCTGCATATGAATCTGAAACGAGGTGGCTGCTGATTCGAGCATGACATCATCATGACAGAGATCAAGGGACTCCCTGCCATCGATATGCAATTCCAAGGGCTTGCCCTGGCGTAACCTGAATACCTGATCATTGAGTGCCTGATAGCGATTCAAGGGTGACATATTCTGCAGACTGAGGTCATGCTGCTGTAGCGTGGGTAATATACCTATCATGCCCATTCTGGCACCCAGCGGATCAGCCAGCCGATTACATTTATCCCAGACACATTGCAGTTCACCGGCCATCTTCTCAAATACATTACCTTGCAAGGGTCTCGCAGTACTGTTGATCTCTACATTGAAGGTAGCCAGCTCCGGAACAACAAGGGACTCATCGAGCCCCTCCAGCAAAGCTTGATTCAGGGGCGCCGGATCAGCTTTCTGATCAAGTAGACAGGCTTCAAGCTCCAGCCCTCCAATCGCCTCTCCAGAGACGAACACCCCCTCCTTAAACCAGTCTGCCAATAGTTGAGTCTCCGCCTTAAGACGACGCAGAAACTCATCAAAATCTTCCGTTGTGAACTCCCTCGAATCTATCTCCTGTCCCATGGCTCACCCATTAGCACTCAGATTATGTTGGATTATTCTCTCCAATAGCATCAGACGTTGTGGTGTACCCACATCCATCCAGAGACCTGTGAAAGAGACCCCTGAGACAAATCCCTTATCCATCGCATCCCTTAACAGAGGCCCAAGAGGAAAGACAGCAGGTGCGCAAGATTCAAACAAATGTGGATGATAGACACCGACACCACTGAAGGTCAGTGGGTCATCGTTTCCCTGTTTGACCCTGCCTTGTTGTAACTGAAAATCACCTTGTTGATGGTGCGACGGATTGGGTACCAATACCAGATGGGCTAAATCACCCTGAGACAAATGAAGGTTCGAAAAATCGATCTCACACCAGACATCCCCGTTAACCACAAGAAAAGGTTCGTCTCCCAGCAAAGGCAACGCGCGATAGATGCCTCCACCCGTTTCCAGTGCCACCTCCTCCGGCGAGTATTGGATATCAACACCCCAGGTCGATCCCTTTCCTAGCCGAGCTTCGATCATCTTACCCATCTGTGCATGATTGATCACCAACTCGCAAAAACCGGCAGCAGCAAGCCGTTCGATATGGTGAACAATAAGAGGCTTACCCGCTACCGGGAGAAGCGGTTTAGGGAGCTTGTCCGTCAATGGCCGCATACGCTCTCCACGGCCAGCGGCCAGAATCATGGCTTTCATTGCTTTTCAGTGGCTGTTAAATCAAGAACACAATGTAACCGGTTATCAGTCCGAACGCACCCTTGGCACCTTTAGTTGTCGTACTCGTCCACACTGAGTCGGTTCCCAAAAAAATATTTAGGGTAAAAGAAAAGGGGCCTATGGCCCCTTAACGCGTGAATTGCAATGGATCGGTTATTAACCCTTCATGGATTCAAAGAACTCATCGTTGGTCTTACTCACCTTCATTTTATCGAACAGGAATTCCATAGCGGCGAGTTCATCCATGGGATGGAGGATTTTGCGTAGAATCCACATCTTCTGCAGTTCATCCGGTTTCATCAACAACTCTTCGCGGCGGGTGCCTGAACGGTTGATATTGATGGCCGGGAAGATTCGCTTTTCTGCAATACGGCGGTCCAGATGGACCTCCATATTACCGGTACCCTTGAACTCCTCATAAATCACATCGTCCATACGTGAACCGGTATCTACCAATGCGGTAGCGAGAATAGTTAAAGAACCTCCCTCTTCAACGTTACGGGCAGCACCGAAAAATCGTTTCGGACGATGCAGTGCATTGGCATCCACACCACCCGTCAATACCTTGCCCGATGACGGCACGACAGTATTGTAGGCTCGCGCAAGACGGGTAATAGAATCGAGCAGGATAACGACATCACGCTTGTGTTCGACCAGACGCTTGGTCTTTTCGATAACCATTTCGGCAACTTGAACATGTCGGGTGGCAGGCTCGTCAAAGGTACTGGAGATGACCTCACCTCTGACCGATCGAGCCATTTCAGTAACCTCTTCAGGCCGTTCATCGATCAGCAGCACGATCACATAACACTCAGGATGATTATTGGTGATCGACTGAGCGATATTCTGCAGCATCATGGTCTTACCCGCCTTGGGCGGGGAGACAATCAAACCACGTTGACCTTTGCCGATGGGGGCACAGAGATCAATGGTCCGCGCGGTGATATCCTCTGTGCTGCCATTACCGATCTCCAAATGAAAGCGCTTATTGGCAAATAGAGGTGTGAAATTCTCAAACAGGATTTTACTCTTCGCATTCTCCGGTTTGTCGTAGTTGATCTCATCGACCTTGAGCAGTGCAAAGTAACGTTCACCATCCTTGGGCGGACGGATCTTCCCGGATATGGTGTCACCGGTTCGCAGACTGAATCGGCGAATCTGGCTGGGAGAGACGTAGATATCATCAGGTCCGGCAAGATAGGAGCTGTCCGCTGAACGGAGGAAACCGAATCCATCCTGCAGGATCTCCAACACCCCATCACCAAAGATGCTTTCACCCTTTTTTGCATGTCCCTTGAGAATGGCGAAAATCAGATCCTGTTTACGAGTCCGTGCCATACCCTCGATTTTCATTTCGGTGGCGAGATCTGCCAGTGCGGGCACTGGCATTTTCTTAAGTTCAGTCAGGTTCATAGTAATTCTAGGGTTGTTGTTTTCTGGGAATATGGGTTTGAAAGGAGATTAGCCATACAAGGCGATTTGGGGTTGTTTGTTGAATTGCTATTCAGGCTCGACCAGGACGATACGAGGAAGTCTACAGATAACAGTTTTTGGCAGACAGCGACGGTACGTCCGGCGCCTGAGATTGTTTATAGATTACTATCAATAAATGCTACAAGCTGTGATTTTGAGACAGCGCCCACTTTCGTTGCCTCAACTTCGCCATTTTTAAACAGCATCAGCGTGGGGATTCCACGTATACCGTAACGGGGTGGCGTGTTGGGATTCTCATCAATGTTCAGCTTGACCACTTTTAGCTTGCCGTTGTAATCACTGGCAATATCATCGAGCACGGGTGCAATCATCTTACAGGGACCACACCACTCGGCCCAATAGTCGATCAATACCGGCTGATTTGACTGAATTACTTCAGATTCAAATGAATCATCAGTTACATGAACAATCTGCTCACTCATTGATTGAGGATCTCCAACTGCATGATTGGGGATTACTAAACGGATGGAATTCGTTTTTATTTTACCATCAAGTATGAATCCAGAACGACACCGTGAGACAAGTTTTAAGACACATCGAGGGGGACATCTGGATAGGATTGATCATTCAAGCCCAAAAACGATCATAATTCAAGACCTAAATGAAAATAAATCGGAATCTATTCACCATTTACCCATTTTACAGGGGCTGAGCTGAACCATTTTTAGTCAAACATACCACTACAAATAGTTTATATCAGCTTTAGAAAATGGGTGTCAGGTTACATAGCAGGATTCAAGGAGTAGAGGGATCACTCCCATCCAACAGCGATTCAACCTGGCAGAGGCGTGCAATTGAGATAATCGATTCCGGCACTCCAGTGAAAACAACCTTGGCTTTACGTTCGGCGGCTTGCGCCATCCACTCCAAAACCAGAGCAAGTCCGGCACTGTCAGCGTGATCGACCTCCGTCAGGTCAATCTCCAACTCCTGCTCCGAGGAGAAAAGTGTGGTTGACCGTTGCAGCAACTCCTTCACACTCGAAAAGGTCATGTCACCTTGAACATGAAAGCGGAAGGTTCCATCCCGTTCAACTCTAGTAATACCCATAATCCTTTATTCCCCAATCGGCTCTTCCGAGATGGCGTTTTCTTCCGCCTTGCTAAACAAAAATTGTCCAATAATCTCCTCCAGCACCAGAGCAGACTGGGTCATCATCACTTCACCACCCTGCTGCAGGCTCTCCAGACTGCCGCCAGGATCAAGGCCGATATACTGCTCGCCCAATAGCCCTGAAGTATAGATCTTGGCAATGGTGTCATCCGGTATCTGATTATAGGCTGGGTCGATGGATAGCGAAACAACCGCTTCAAAACTGCTCTGATCGTAGCTGATATCAACCACTCGACCAACGCGTACCCCGGCCATTGATACGGGCGAGCGCACCTTGAGTCCACCGATATTGTCAAAGCGGGCTGTCACTTGGTAGCCCTCCCCACCTGTGATGCTGGCCAGGTTACTGACTTGCATCGCAAGAAAAAAAAGCGCCACCAGTCCTACGGCCATGAAAGCGCCTACAGTTATCTCCAATCCTCTTGTATTCATGACTATTCTCCGAACATCAGCGCAGTAAGGACGAAATCGAGTACCAATACCGCCAGGGCGGAGTGGACTACGGTCCGGGTGGTCGCCTGACTCACACCGGCGGAAGTAGGGATCGCATCATACCCCTGAAACAGGGCGATCCAGGAACAGACAAAACCGAACACCAGACTTTTGATCACGCCATTGATGACGTCCTCGTCCCAATCAATTTTGGCCTGCATCTGACTCCAGAATGCCCCCTCATCCACCCCAAGCAGCCCCACACTCACGAAGTAGCCGCCAATGATCCCCACGGCACTGAACAGGGCGGCCAACAAAGGCATGGAGAGGAAACCGGCGTAAAAACGGGGCGAGAGAATACGGCGAATGGGATCGACGGCCATCATCTCCAGACCCGACAGCTGCTCGGTGGCCTTCATGAGACCGATCTCCGCAGTCAGGGCTGAACCGGCACGTCCGGCAAACAGCAGTGCCGTGACCACGGGTCCGAGCTCGCGCACCAAAGAGGCCGCAACCATCACACCCAGACTGTCTTCTGCGGCAAACTGGGAAAGCACGTAGTAGCCCTGCAGACCCAGCACCATACCAACAAACAGACCGGAGACAACAATGATGGTGGTGGTTCTAACACCGATGCTGTGGATCTGTGCAATCAACAAACCCATTCGGGTCAGCAGATTGGTGATACCGGCCAGAATCTGTAATAGAAGCAGATGTCCGCGTCCAAGACGTTCCAAGGATTCCAGCCCCATGCGGCCAAACTTGGCTAAGGCGTCCAGCACTATTTAGCACCCCGCATACTCAGTAGATCTTCATTCAGTGAGGGCGCACTGTAGTGAAAGCCGACCGGACCATCAGGCAGCCCCCCCATAAACTGCCTCACAGCAGGTGAATCGGAGACCCCAAGCTCCTCTGGGGTACCGGACTCGATCACCTTACCCCCGGAAAGCACATAGATCAGGTCGGAGATACCGGCGGTCTCCTCCACGTCATGGGAGACCAGCATGCTGGTCAGCCTAGCTGCATCATTCAGGTGCCTGACCAATTGAGCCAGCACCCCCATCGAGATGGGGTCCTGTCCTGTAAAGGGTTCATCGTACATGACCATCATCGGATCGAGTGCGATCGCCCGGGCCAGTGCAACCCGACGGGCCATACCGCCTGAGAGTTCGGACGGCATCAATTTGCGGGTGCCACGCAATCCGACGGCTTCCAGTTTCATCAGAACCAGGCGTCTTATCATCGACTCGGGGAGATTGGTATGTTCGCGCAAAGGATAAGCCACGTTATCGTAGACGGTGAGATCGGTCAGCAGCGCACCGCTCTGGAACAACATCCCCATCCGCATGCGCAGCTTATAGAGGTCTTTTCGGGAGAGCTTGTGAACATTCAAGCCATCCACTTCGACCGAACCGCGGGTCGGCCGCAACTGACCACCGATCAGCTTCAGCAGCGTCGTTTTACCTGTCCCGCTGGGTCCCATAATGGCCGTCACCTTGCCCTTTGGAATATCGATATTCACACCATTGAATATCTTCCTGTTTCCATGGGAAAAGTGGAGATCACGGATTTTGATCAGAGATTTCTGGTCATTCACAATGGATTTATGCACTGCTTTCCTGGCAGATGAACAAACATCTACGCATTCTGTCGGCCTAAAGGAGTAGCGTCAAGTAATCCATTCTGCCTCTACAAAATAACACAAACCAGCCATCAAGTTGGCAGCAGTTAAGGATGAACAGAATTTGACAGTTAGGGCGTGAGCCTCTGATGAGTTCTTTCTAGTAATTCTTAGAATGATGCCCACAGATTCAACCAAACAACCCGTCTATATAGAACAGCTTATTCACAATAAGCTCTTACCTATTGCAGAGAATCATGAATCTGTGGGCATATTACCTAAACTACTTCTTGCCTGAAGGTACGATACGCGGGCAAGGTTGTTGCGATACCGGAATATTAGTCATTAAGATTAAGAAAGTCCTCACTAACTAAACCACTAGGGACGGTAACCACAATCTTCAATGACCCAGATGAAGACTCATCATCTCCACGCCACCTGATCCGCCAGTCAAAAAAACCATCCTGAGTTCCTGGGGCACCTGTATTCATACTCGGTACAATCACTTCATCGCTAGACTCTAGAACGCCATTTGTTGCTTCAAATTCGATTTTGGTTCCTGAGGGCGGCACCTGCCAGCTCCCATCTGAGTGAACGCCATAGATGATGAGCGTAGTTCCATCAACGGACTCCCCTGCACCATTCAATGTCGTCGGACCCTGGAAATCGAGAGCCAAGTTAGACCGCGCCATGACAAGAACCTGGCTACCACGAGCATGGATGTTCTTATCACTACTGCAAGGCCCACCTTGATTACAGAGTACACCATTATATAGGCCATCTGCCGCAGTGTATTGGCCGTCTGAATTAAAATCGAGAAATTCGTCAATGAAGGCTGTGTAGAGATTCTCTTCATTATCATCCCTAAAGGCTTCGGGTAGATCAAAAAAAGTCTCACCATTATCCAGCGCACCATCACTCGGTACACTATCAATAAACGACTCCTCCCCGAGCATTGATGCCAAAATGGTCACCCGCCCATCCACAGGGCGAGGAACAGCGCTTGTCCAAACCACAGAGCAACGTCCGGCTACAGTCAGGCACTGGGGCTGAATCTGCCCGCCCTCTGTTGTAAAAGAGACGGCGGTACCATCAGGTACGGGGTTATTAAAATGGTCTGCGGCGTAGATATTGGCAGTCACCTGCTCCCCATCCCGGGCCCAAGCTTCTGGATTAAAATTAGAAAGTGACAGAGAAAAACTGTTTTGATCAGATATACCGGTGGATACAGCTATACCATCCGACTGAGAAGAAATTGACGAGTTTGATACCAAAGTGGCCGTAACCCGGACAGAAGTATGGATGGTGCCGGATACAACCGTCACCAGCACTAAGCCATTCGCATCACTAACACCTGAGGTGGTTGTCATACTGACACCGCCGACTGTGGTATTAAGCGCAAAATTAACCACCTGGCCCGACACCGGATTACCATTGGTGTCGAGTACCTTAAATGTAACATCAGAGGACTCTATCAGGCCAAACCCTTTGATACCGATAGTGGAAGGCTCTGCGGAAACGAACTGCATTGAGCCCAATTGTGACCCAGCTACCGTGACACTCCCTGTTGCTGTAACTACACTCCCTTGAACATTGGCCGTTGCGGTAATGACATCGCTTCCAGTACACCCCTGCGCTTCATAGGTTGTAGTAGCAACACCGCCAGTTGCACTAATTGGACTTTCGATCGTAGCCAATCCTTGAACCGAACAGTTAGAGTTGAAAAAGATATCAACGCTACCTGGAAATAGATTCCCATCGCTATCGCCCAAAGTCGTAATCACCGAGGTTTGGCCACCTGATGAAAGAGAGGTTACCCCGATATTAAGCACGCCCGGTACAAACCCAGCACCAGACCCATTACCCAATGTATAGGTCGCTGTATCATCTGAATTGTTCGTATTATTCACTGTTGAGCCATTGAGCCATTCCAGGGTGAATCAGCATCACCACCGCCACAGGCAGCAAGCAGGAACAACAATGAAAAGGCGATCAAGAACCGGGCTAAACCTGACATGGCAAACTCCAAAATCCCATATGAAACAGTCCATTAAGGGCGGAAACTTAGACTAATTTCTTAATAGTATACAATCACTCGGGTATTGCAAGAGATTATAAGCAATCACCCAGCTATTTTTTCTCCTCGTTGTAAACGCACTTCACGCTTTTGCCAAGGAGCTGAAAACGGCCCGAGATCCCTGAGATCACGGCGTCAATAAAATAGCGGCAGCAATACTGGCCGCTTTAGAAAATCATGGAAAAACTTTGGGAGAGGATCACATAATCCTCAGTCGATACGCAAGAGCTCAACCACTTTCCCTTCGATCAGATGGCGCTGCAGGATCTCATCCAGATCTTCGAGATCAACGAATGTGTACCAGACAGCTTCAGGATAGACGACCAATACCGGTCCCTTGTCACATCGATCCAGACATCCCGCCGTATTGACTCTTACCCCATCTGGCCCGTTGAGACCCAAGGTCTTAACCCTGGCCTTCATATGGTCTCGCATCAGCTTCACACCATGCTGGGCACAACAGGCACGTCCATCATCCCGCTGATTGACACAGAAAAAGAGGTGGTGGCGATAATAGGACATGTTTTACCTCCAGTGAGACAACCTCAGCAGGGAGATTTAGTTAATGAATACGGATTTTGGATATCGGCAAGCCGGTTCGTCAACCCATGGATTCACGGTTTAAATAAAAAAACCTTCCAGAAGATACTTAACGAGCGATGCTACGACGGCAATTAACCGCTATTATAGAGTCTGTTTTATCAAAGCCACTCCTGCTCAACTAAACAGTGACCCCCGAACAGCTGCTTAACGAAGCGGACCGCTGTGTAAAATGCGGTCTCTGCCTACCTGAATGTCCAACCTATCAGGTTCTCATCCATGAGGCCGACTCTCCTCGTGGCCGTATCAGTTTAATGCAGGCCCTTGCCAATGGTGAGCTTGATCTCAGCAGTCAGATCGAGACACACCTGGATCGTTGTCTAGGTTGCCTCGCCTGCGAATCCGTTTGTCCTTCCGGAGTCAATTACAGCTCACTATTAGACGTCAGTCGTACCGTCATCACCAAACGCAGAAAGGGAAAACCCATTTTCCATTGGCTACTTAACCAGCTGGCAAGCCCTAAACGGCTTGGCTATTTTAATCAGACTTACCATACCCTACACCGAACAGGGCTGTTAACAATCGTTGCAAAACTGCCATCCGCAAAGCTGAAACGTCTGTTAACACTGGCTAAACAGTTAACCGGTATACCCCCAACTCTGGCTGGTCTTTATCCAGCAGATCTACCCAAGGGTAGATTGGTACAGCTTTTCACCGGGTGTGTTGGCACCCAGGTAGAGCAGCCCCTCATCCAAACCAGCCTGACCCTGCTACGCAGCTTGGGATACGCCGTTGAAATTCCCGCAACACAGGTCTGCTGTGGCGCTATGCACCGCCACAACGGCTTTGAAGAGGCAGCGGAAAGCTATTGTGTGGCCAATCAAGCGCAAACAGACAAAAGTCTTGCCCAAACCTTGATTACGCTGGCCAGTGCCTGCCAACTTGAAATACTTGAGCACCGAGCCAGCTCCCTGCCTGTAGTAAGTTTGGTCGAGTTTCTGCTCAAACTGCCAGCAAACGAATTCCCCCCGTTGAAACCGTTTACAGGAAGAGTAGCGTTACACACACCCTGCAGTGCCCGCAATGACCACAGCTTCGAACTACTGCAGAAAATCCCCCAGGCTGAGATCATTGAGTTGCCTGATAACAAAACATGCTGCGGTGCAGCGGGTAGCTACATGTTCACACAACCAACGCTGTCTATCACACTGGGAAGGGCAAAGATCGAGCAACTCAAGGCCTGTCGGGTTGATGTTCTCGCAACCAGCAATACCGGATGCGCCATCCAATTTCGTCAACTTGTTGAAGAGGCTGGTCTGCCTATCCAGGTCATGCACCCTGTGGAACTCATTAACCAGCAGCGGGAAATCAAGTGATACGTTTCTTAACGAAACACGCTTAAAAACAGCGTCCTGGAATGAGTAGTTGTATGAATGACACGATTGGCGCTAAGGTTTGGTATGACAGAACGAACATTCAACTCAGCCGACCGCATCATGATCGGCTTTGATAAGGCACTACGCACACTGTTTGGACGCCCGCAAATAACCGAGCGTTCCAACCCTGCCTCCGATGTCGCTGAAGCTGATATGAGTGAACAGGAGCGGGATCTGACGGCCCGTTTAATGCGGATCAATCACACCGGAGAGGTCTGTGCTCAGGCGCTATACCAAGGTCAGGCGTTAACCGCAAAACTGCCTGAAATCCGTAACAGCATGGAACGTGCCGCCCAGGAGGAGAACGATCACTTGGCGTGGTGTGAAACACGCTTAAATGAGTTGGATAATCGTAAGAGCCTGCTGAATCCTTTCTGGTATGCCGGCTCATTCATGATAGGCGCAGCTGCCGGACTGGCGGGAGATAAGTGGAGTCTCGGCTTTGTTGCAGAAACTGAGCATCAGGTCGAGGCTCACCTGAATGACCATATGAAGCGAATTCCTGGTCAAGATGAAAAGAGCCACGCCATACTTGCACAGATGAAAGAGGATGAGGTTCACCACGCTACCGTGGCGCTGGAGGCGGGGGGTGCAACACTCCCTGCACCGATCAAAATGGCCATGAAACTGACCTCAAAAGTCATGACGAAGTCGGTCTATTACCTGTAGCACTGCCTAGAAGGCCTAACCCGCATTGGGCATTACTTTGATCTCTTCGCTGTCGACAACTTGATGATGGCCCACGGCACTGACCTGAACAGCTAATGTCAGACCAAAGCCGATCATGACCAACACCAGGATCACAGCAAAGAAGTCAGGTTTACGATGTGAGTGATGTCTGTTCATTTACCTTGCAAGCCCATTCAATGACTTATTTAAAATTATTCGTGTAGTTCTCTAGTGTAGTGTCCTAAACATATTATCCATTTTGCAATACAACCTTGGCTCGCCCCACTTTTTCCAGTATCTGATCAACGCTTTTAGTC